>JBMSHA010000305.1:0-2610 GCA_049416245.1 Flavobacteriales bacterium
CTTCCTGCGCTTACCTGAAGCAGCGACTGGAGGAGTGGAGGGTGCTTGAGCGGTCTTCTTTTTGAACGGATGAGCAGGCGGGGTGGTTGCGGTCGTTTTCTTGGCAGCCATTCGGTCAAAAACAGCTCCGGGATTGGCGCCGCCCGAGCTGCCTCTTCCCATCGTTTGCCAAGCGTTTCGTTGCGCGGCGAAATCAGCACCACCTGCAAACGGGTTGGGCTTGGCTTCTTGGGCGGAAGGCATGTTGACGCAATCGGGATTGATCTCTTCGATGAAGCGGCTGGGTTCGGCTTGGATTAATTGCCCCCACTTGTAGCGGGTCAAGGCGTAACTCAGTGAGCACGTTTGCTTCGCTCGAGTCAGCGCGACATAAAAGAGTCGGCGCTCTTCCTCAAGATCGGCGCGAGACTGCAACGCCATCGTGGAAGGAAAAAGTTCTTCCTCAAGCCCTACAACGAAGACGTTTTCGAATTCCAATCCTTTCGCGGCGTGAATCGTCATCAAAGAGACTTTATTGTCGTCCCCGTCATCCGTGTCCGCATCGGTGAGCAACGCAACATCGAGGAGGAAGTCACTAAGCGTTGGCAACGCATCCGGCTCTGTCTCGCGCGCTTGCTCCGTAAAGGCCTTCATCCCGTTCAACAACTCTTGCACGTTATCATAGCGCGCCACGCCCTCTGGGGTTTTATCCTGGTATAGCGCATGAACCAATCCCGTGTGTTTGGCAATGTGCATTCCGAGGTCGTGTGCATCCTTTTTTTCCAGTTCTGCCCGAAAGCCCCTCATCATTCCCACAAAGTCCAGTACTTTATTTAAACTCGCCCCTTTGACGCTCGTCGGCGGGGTCAATTCGTCTCTGAGCAAGTCCCAAATGCTCAAATCCCGCTCCGTGGATTCTACCAACAAACGATCCATAGTCGTTTTCCCGATGCCCCGTGCCGGATAATTGATGACACGCTTGAGGGCTTCGTCGTCGCGGGGATTTGCCGTCAGGCGGAAATAGGCGATGAGGTCCTTGATTTCCTTTCGCTGATAAAACGAGAGGCCACCGTAGATGCGATAGGGGATGTTCAACTTGCGCAAGCTCTCTTCAAAAGAACGCGATTGGGCATTCGTGCGGTAGAGGATGGCCATGTTTTGCCAATGCTGTTGGCGCTGGTTGTGCAAGTCAAAAATCTGCGTTGCTGCCCAGCGTCCTTCTTCGTTATCGCTGTAGCAGCGGTGAACCTTGATGCGCTCGCCTTCTCCATTTGCCGTCCAAACAACCTTTTCAATTTGGTCCTTGTTGTTGGCGATAACGCTATTCGCTGCATCGACGATGTAACGTGTGCTTCGGTAGTTCTGCTCCAGTTTGTACAAACTGAAATCCGGGTAATCCTGCTTGAAGTTGAGGATGTTCTGGATATTGGCCCCTCGGAAGCCATAAATGGATTGGGCGTCATCGCCGACCACGCAAAGATTTTCGCGAAGCGCAGCCAATTGCTTGATGATGAGGTATTGCGCAAAATTGGTGTCCTGATACTCATCCACCAAGATGTAGCTGAACTTGTGTTGGTACTTCAACAGGAGATCCGGAAAATCACGGAGCAACACGTTCATTTTGAAAAGCAAGTCATCGAAGTCCATCGCATGGGCTCGAAAACAACGGCTTTCATACGTGCGATAAATCTCAGCAATGCGCGGTCGACCGGCTTGGTGATCTTCCGACATGATCTCCGCATGATCGGCGTAACCCTTGGCATCGATCAAGTTGTTTTTTGCGTTGCTGATTCGAGCTTGAACGCTTGCGGGTTTGTAGACCTTGTCGTCCAACCCCAACCCTTTGATGATGTCTTTCAGCAGGGCACGGCTGTCCTGCGTATCGTAGATGGTGAAATTCCGCGGGTAATTGATGCGCTCGCATTCGATGCGGAGGATGCGGGCAAAAATGCTATGAAACGTCCCCATCCAAATGTTACGCGCCTCACCTTCCCCAATGACCTTGCCGATGCGCTCCTTCATTTCGCGTGCGGCTTTGTTCGTAAAGGTGAGGGCTAGGATGGAAAAAGGGTCCACCCCAGTGGCAATCAATTGTGCGATGCGGTAGGTCAGCACGCGCGTTTTGCCAGATCCCGCTCCGGCTATGACCATAAGGGGGCCTTCGCGGTGTTCTGCAGCTGCTCGTTGGGCATCGTTGAGCTCGTTTAGAAATTCCACATTCCGAAGTTACGCAGGTGGGAGGTTTCTCCCAGTGAATCTGGTCGTTTCATCTTTAACATGTTTAAAAGTCGTCGTTTTTAACCCGATACGCGTTGATGCAATCGTGAGCGAAGCCATTGAATTCCAATCTGTTTTTGGCTTGTAAGCCCCGATTGCGCTGAATGCTTGAAAAAAGGCGAGGTCAGCTATTGCTTTTAAGAGATAATCTGCTACTTTTGCACCCCCTTTAATTTGGGGAAAAAGTTTTTGTACACACGTAATCTGATAGATAGGTCGAATGCCAACCATCCAGCAGCTCATCCGAAAAGGGCGCATTACCAAGGCCCAAGCGAGCAAATCAGCCGCTTTGGACTCTTGCCCACAACGCCGCGGCGTTTGTGTGCGCGTCTATACTACGACACCTAAAAAGCC
>JBMSHA010000306.1:0-2595 GCA_049416245.1 Flavobacteriales bacterium
GTTGAATGCTGATGACGTACCCACCATCAGATGTATACGAGGCGAGCGTCACCGCGCCATCGTCTACGGCGTGAATCACCGACCCGATGGGCGCAACAAAATCCACCCCGTAGTGCCCAATCGCAGGATCGAATTTGGAGGAAACCTCACCTTGCAAAGGCGGAAACGGGATGCCTTTTGTTAGGCGCTCGCCTGGCTGACCGCGTTGCAATGCAAATCGATCCTCATCCTCCACCCGAGCCCGCAATTCCAAGTCTTCATCGGTCAACCCCCAATCGTCTAATTCTTCGGCAGAATTGGCGAGTGCCGCTGAGTCAAGAGCTGCCTCCGTTATGTTATCAACCGGCACCTCTCCACGTAAAATTGTGCTCAATGCGGCCAGGTATTTTTCCTGAACTTCCAATGCTTGGATGGCGCTATCTGCGCGCAATTCAGCTTGAATGGCGCGTTGCCTGGAGGATTCACTCGCGTAACCTGGAATGACCAACTCCCGCAAAGGCGTCCAACCCACCAACGCATAGGTTGCTGCACTGATGCACAGTGTCAAAGATGCCAGCGTTGTCGCAAAACCCAACCGGTTGATGGTGATTTGCCACCGCTCCAAATAACTCTGCTCTTCGTGAAGAACGAGTCGATAGGGCTTGAACCAACGCCGACGAAAATCTTGAAACTTGGACATGCGTGCTGCAAATATCGCCGAATACTGAAAAAGGATTCGATTCGTCAGGGTGTTTGGAATAATTTAGCGGATTCTGCGTTGAGCACCTGTCCATGGGATTAGAGCAAATGAGTTATCGATTGGTGCTGGGATGGGGGGCGATAGTCCTCTTGTTGGCGGGATGTTCTACAACGCGGGATGGCGTTGCGTATCGCGCGTACCATAACATGCATGCCAAGTACAACGGTTTTTTCTACGCTACCGAGGCGATGAAGGAAGCTGATGCGGTGCTCAACGAAGGGTATGAAGAAAATTGGGACGAAATCCTGCCCATCTTCCCACCGGTAGACGAGACGACAGCGCAGCAAGTGTATCCGTTGATGGAGCGAGCCATCGAGAAGAGCACGAAGGTCGTGGACAAACACACCCTATCTCCCTCAAAGCGAGAGTTGAAAGACATCAAGCGGCCGGAACTGAACAAGTGGATTGACGACAACTACGATGTCATCGCTCGCGCGCACTTGATCAAAGGCGAAAAGGAAAAGGCTCTTGAAGTGTTCCAGTACCTGACGCGAACGTTGGACTATCCAGATGCTCAGGCGTGGTCAAATGCTTGGATGGCTCGAACCTACATGGCGATGGATGACCGCGTTCGTGCTAGCAATACGTTGATCAAAGCTGCCCAAGTGAAGCGTGTGGAGGACCCGGAGGTCATGGTCTACGTGTTCGAGGTATACGCGGCATTTCATTTGAAGCACAACGAGATTGAGGCGGCCATTGAAAAGTTGGAAGAGGCGATGGACTATGTGGAGAAGAAGAAAGACCATGCCCGGTTGCTCTTCATCTTGGCCCAATGTTATGAAGCGGCTGGCCAAGCCGAAAAGGCCATTGAACGGTACAACGAGGTGGTGGACCTGCGTACACCATACGAACTCGAGTTTTACTCCAAAATCAAGCAGGCCATGGCGTTCGACCGCCGTGAAAACGACAGTGAACCCATCATTGCGTTGTTGGAGGAAATGTTGGACGACGATAAAAACCTCATCTACCAAGACCAGATCTTTTACGCTTTGGCTACGTTGGCGATTGAGGAACGGCGAAAGTCCGACGCGGTTGATTTGTTGAAGGAATCTTTGGCGGTCAATGATGAAAACACCCGCCAACGCATGAAGAGTTACCTCATGCTGGGTGACCTCTACATGGAGGATTTGGATTACACGAACGCCCAGGCTTACTACGACAGTGCGCGGACCTTCATGGAAGATGAAAATGAACGGTTCGATGAGGTGGATGCAATGGCGGATAACCTGACGGAGTTGGTGACCAACCTCAATGTCATCACAGAACAAGACAGCCTGTTGGAAATTTGTGATTTACCGGAAGACGAACGCGATGACCGCATTGCGGAAATCATTGCTCAGCTTGAAGCGGAAGAAGAAGCGCGGCAACAAGCCGCTGAAGCCGCTGCTGCTGCTGAGCTTGCAAATGCAGGAGATTCCGGCGCCGGCATGTTTTGGCCGTACAACGCCCAACTGAAGGTGGCGGGTCGGCGGAATTTCCGGGATTATTGGGGCGACCGTGAACTGGAGGATAACTGGCGGCGCTCCATGAAGATGGCGGTGGCGTTTTCAAACGAAATGGGAACGGGTGGCGCTGAAGATGTAGCTCCTGCAGACGTCGAAAGCGGATTGGTTCCGGGAGAAATCCCGAGCTATGAAGAATTGATTGCGGGACTTCCATGCGACTCATTGGAACGGGAAAACGCTGTTGCGATGATTGCGGAGGCTTATTACAATGCCGGTCTCGTCTACAAGGAAAAGCTGAGTGACCTTGAGAATGCGATTGACACCTGGACGGAATTGACCGAGCGCATGGATGACAGCGAGTTTCACCCAACCGCTTACTATCAGTTGTTTCGGACTTACCTCCAACGCGAA
>JBMSHA010000307.1:0-2576 GCA_049416245.1 Flavobacteriales bacterium
CCAAGGCGACGGCTGCCACAATGGAGTTGCAGGCTCAAACGGCGCTCTCAGTTCAAGCGCGGGCTGGGTGACCATCCTGAATTCGGAGCCTTTACCCGAGGACACGGGCTCACGGCTCGTCATTCGCTACTGACTCTGTTCCGGATTCACTCGCTATCTTGCGGCCCGATTCAACCCCCTGATCGACTCCGCACATGGCGATGATAGAAGAATTTGAGCGCACGGGCAATTGGCTTTTCAAAGGCCGATCGTTTTTCCCCTTGATTTGGTATGTGTTGATGGCCCTGGTCATAGGCATGGGTTGGGATCCGTATTTTCGGACGTTTGATGCCAGCGTAACGTGGAGCTGTATTGCTGTTTCCATGTTTGGTCAATTCATCCGCGCCCTGACCATTGGCTACACCCCACGCGGAACATCTGGACGCAACACCGCAGAAGGCCAAATCGCGGAAGTGCTCAACACACGAGGGATGTACAGCCTCGTTCGGCATCCGCTGTACTTAGGCAATTACTTCATGTGGTTGGGCATCATGATTTACGTCGGAAATGCCTGGTTCGTTTTGGTTTGCAGCTTACTGTATTGGCTGTATTACGAGCGCATCATGTTTGCAGAAGAATCCTTTTTACGCGGAAAATTCGGTCAAGCATATTTGGATTGGTCCGTGGATGTACCGTCGTTTTGGCCACGAAATTTGAAATGGAAACAGCCCGATGCGACGTTCTCGCTGCGCAATGTATTGAAGCGCGAGTACAATGGATTTTTTGCTGTGTTTGTGAGCCTTGCCTTGATTTCGGTTGGTAAAAATCTCGCACATACTGCCGGATCATGGAATACGGCGTTCGAGCCGTTTTGGCAATACACCCTCGCTGCTACGTTCATCATCTTTTTCACGCTGCGCAGTCTGAAGCGATATACGCGTGTGCTGCACGTAGAGGGACGATAATTACCCTGTTTTTCTTACTTTCATTTCCTGACTTAATCCACGAAATGAAGCAAGAATCTCAACGCGCTGCTGTGCGCACAGAAATCGAAAACCTCGAAACTTTCGAAAAACACGGTGAGAGTTATGCAAATGCGGATGGCCGACACGGCTGGCGCAACCCCATTCGAGCGGATACCGGCCCCATCCTTGAAGCCATCACCATGGCCCAAAAACCAAAGCGCATTTTGGAAATCGGCACGGCACACGGTTTGTCTGCGCTATACTTCATCGCCGCTTCAGAAGATTGGGATGCGATAGAAATGGACACCATTGAATTCCACGAAGAAGTCGCTGCTGCCACGCAGGAGCGCATGGACCATCTCGGTGTTCCGGTCCATGTGATTTGTGGAGAAGCCGGCGCTGTAATCCGTGAGAAATTGGATAACGGCCGGTATGACATGGTGTTTTTCGATGCCCAAAAAAGCTTGTATCATGAACAGCTATTGGCGTTGATTGAGCGCGGACTGATCGGTCCGGGAACGGTCCTGCTCGCCGACAACGTCACCGACCGCCAAACGGAGTGCCAAGGTTTTCTTGATTGGTTTCACGAAAGCGCACTCCTCCATCGAATCGTGCCCACCGAATGCGGACTCTTGGTCTGCCGGCTCCCGGAAAACTTCAAGGGATGAGTAACGAGAGCGCATACCCAAATCAGAGCAAAGGGCTCGCTGTCTTTGGCCCCACTGAGCGGATTCCCGGGCTCGGATTGATTTACCAAAACTTTCGAGGAAAGCGCTATCCGCCGTTCATCAACCTCGACAGCACGCGTCGGTTGATGAACGAATGGGACACAGACGAGCACGATATCATCATCTGCACCCACCAAAAAGTAGGCACGCACCTCACCAAAAAATTCGTTGTGGAGCTGCTCCGCGCCACCCATGAATTTCCAGAGAATTCCGGAATGGCAAAAGGCGACATTGGGCACGAAACGGTGCCTTGGCCGGAAGTCATCGCCTCGCAACATGGCATCGACCACATGCTTTCATGGGTAGAAAAAACCAAAGGCCACCCACGGGTTTGGTACACCCACTGCAGCCGGGAAGACTTGCCCATCCATCGAATTCATCCGAAAACCCGGTTCATCATCGTCGTACGTGATCCCCGCGCGGCCATCTTGAGCCAATACCATTTTTACCGTAACCATCCCTTGCTCGGGGCGAATGACGACTTATCGCTTGATCGCCTTTCCGAGCACTTTATCGCCGGCTCGCTGTATTTCGGCGGTTACCACGAACACGCATTGAGCTGGATGAACAAAGCTCGTTCGGAAATCAATATTGAGCAGGCGGTGTTCTTGCGCTACGAAGAATTGGTCGAGGACAAATTGAGTGCCGCGCGGTTGTTGGCCAAATTCCTCGCTCCGAATCAAAGCGTCCCAGACAGCGTGCTCGAAAGCGTCATCGCTGCCACCGAATTCGACACCATGAAGCAAAGTCTTGCGGAAAATCCGCAAAGCTTTCATTTCAATCCGGACGTCTTCTTTCGCAAGGGCAAAACGAATGAGTGGGAGGATGAATTGCCGCCACTGATTCAAGAACGTATCAACGAAAAGTCGCGGCGGTTGTGGGGCGATCGGTATGCGGGCGGGCC
>JBMSHA010000308.1:0-2566 GCA_049416245.1 Flavobacteriales bacterium
GAACCAAAACAAAATATAACCTATGATGGAAATAAGCTGCGAAATAATAAAAGCCCTTTTCTTACCAAAAGCTTTAGACATCCGAGCAACGATAGGTATGACCAGGAAGGTTGTAATTAAGGCGCCTACTGAACCGTGCAATGCAGGCCAGTTACCTGCGCTTGCAGGATCACTATTGAATAAGTAGTGAACGATTATCAGAAACGTATATGCGGCGATGACATTGAATGAGTTGAATATCAAAAACGTCGCACCGGCGATTTGGCGAAATTGCTTGATTCGAAAGGCTTCAAACGCGCCGACAAAAATCTCCTTGACGCTTCGAACGATATGGCTGGCGCTGATGGGCATAAAATCAGTCCGATCTAGCGTGGATTTAGTCTTTATGAATAAAGCGGGAATCAAGGCGAATAGCGTGCAAGGAATCGCTACCCACACTGACATTTCACGAACTCCATGGTCCGCTCCTTCCGGAAACCAACTTGGATCGTAGAGAATGACCCAAAACCAAGGGGCAATCACCCAAGCCCATTGTCCAATGAACTGAGAAACGGCCATGATTTGGGTTCGCTCATGAAAGTCTTCACTGATTTCATAGCCCATGGCCACGTATGGCACGCTAAATATCGTGAGCCCTAAATAGAACACGAGGGACCAACTCAAGAAGTAAATGAAATTGTAAACCAGCCCATCCCCCTTGTGAAGTTGCCACATGGCCACGTATGCCAACCCCATGATGATGGCACCGATAAAAACGTACTGTCTCCTGCGCCCCCATTTGGAGCGGGTGTTGTCAGAAATGAAGCCCATGATGGGATCGGTGACCGCATCAAAAATGCGCGGCAGGAATTGGATGATTCCCCACAGCAGTCCACCAAATCCGAGTGCTTGCACCAAGACTATGATGAACACCCCCAAGGCCGCAGGAAACATCTGGTTGGCCAACATCCCAAAACCAAAGGCAATTTTTTGGCCCATGGGTACAGCTTGATTCGAAGTCGAGTTTTGAATATCCATGGTCTGTTCGTTTTCAGGAATTGGTTGGTTGAAGAACGATGGTCTGAAGGGCTTGGCCATCGAGAATGATATCAATGTCCGTACCTATTCCTTTGATGCGAAGCCTTCTCGCGGTTTCTCCCGGGTTGAAACACACCACGACATAAGAATCGTCTTCGCTTGCGGTGGCCACCACCATCACTTCGCTATCCTCACATTCACTGGCCAACACCGTTGAGCCGGGTCGAATGAACTTGCTGAAATGGCACATCACATCGTAAAGAGGCGTGAAATACACTTCGTCCAATGCGGGATCGACAATTACAGGCGCTATGCACCAATTTTTAAACCAATTCGGACCCCCTTGGCGATCGAGCACCATATTCCAATCGACCCAGCCGTTCACCCAATGGTTTAAGCAACCAATAATGTCACGTGCATAACGGTGAACCGGGGCGTATTTCGGATGTAGGTATTTCTTGTCCGCTTCACGCCAGGTGTAACCCCAGTCCGTAGCTTCCTTTTGCCAGTACCAATCGTCGTCTTGCCACACTTGAACATAGGCATCAATGCAAACCTCAGTTTCAATCAGTAATTTATCGGGTGCAGCGGCGTGCGCTCGGTCCAGGGCTTCTGGGAAATAATCGTAAGTGCTTTCGTACCAATGGATAGCTGTTCCATCGAAGTACTTCGCACTGGCGGAGTCACGGTACATAGCAGCGACCCATTCGTCCAGGCCTTCCCGGTTTTGGTCGTATCCCAATACATTCAGTGTTCCGAATCCGCTGGATTCCAAGGCCGGGCCCAAATGCTCTTGCACGAATTCGGTCATTTCTTCAGGCGAGTAAAGCATGCTCTCCCAGTTATTCCCGTTTCCGTGAGGTTCATTTTCCACCGTAAAGCCCCAAAGTGGTATGCCTTCTGCCTGACACGCCTGAGCGTATTTGACAAAAAATTGAGCCCACGTGGGCTGCATTTATTTCCTTTCTCAAACGCCCGCCAACCCAATCATTGTTATCCTTCATCCATGGTGGCGCTGTCCATGGAGACGCGATGAGATTGAATCCTTCCTTTGAAATCTCCTGGGCTTCTTTGATCATCGGAAAAAGGAACTCCAAGTCTTGCTGGATGTCAAAATGTGCCAAATCCAAATCGCCTTCAACGGGTGCATAACTGTATTGGAACCTCGAAAAGTCGCATGAATTCATGTGCGTGCGCGTCAGGCTGTAGTTTGCGCCATGTTCGGCGAAATAGGCCTCCATGATCCTTTTGCGATTCTCAGGGCTCATTTGATGAACGAGGTAAGCTGAAGCGTCCGTGAATGAGCCACCAAATCCCTCGATTCGTTGTTTCCGCAATTGAGGATGCACACGAATTTCAATTTCTTCAGAATTCGGCACTTCTTTACGATTCAATTCAGCCTGGGAAACTTCATGAAACCGGCCTCCATTGCGAGAAGTTTCATAAACAGTTTTTTGGAAAGTCTGATCTTTCATACTCGTGCGGTTTCGTGAAGTAAAAAGCGATTTCACAACTTCAAACGCTTCTTTCGGATTGCGGTGGATGTCAA
>JBMSHA010000309.1:0-2504 GCA_049416245.1 Flavobacteriales bacterium
CATACGTGATTGAATAACACGCCCAATTGTCGCAACTCCACTTTTTTTGGTGATGTCCGACGAAGCGAAGTCATTGAATACATCAACACCCAGCGAAGCCTTGAGTCCCATG
Source organism: Flavobacteriales bacterium (assembly GCA_049416245.1). GTDB lineage: Bacteria > Bacteroidota > Bacteroidia > Flavobacteriales_D > Sanyastnellaceae > UA16. The sequence goes on from JBMSHA010000309.1 coordinate 113, forward strand.
GCAGCAAAGGCCCCCGGCAAGAAAAAAGGCAAGCGCAAGCGAAAGATGCGATTGTCCTTGAAACAGTCGAAATTAAACACGGCCTCGGACAAGTACTCCGATTCATTGGGATGGTCCACCGACGTCGGACGAACGTTGGGTGATGCACCCAAACCGACCGGCCCCCAAACGATCAAGGTACAATGTGATATGTGTGGATCGATGTTGAAAATCCCAAAACCAAAGCGGTCTCGTTATTCCGTGTCGTGCACGTATCCAGAATGCGGCCACGTCATGAAGTTTGATTGAGATGCGCCTGACCTTTGTCGCTCTTACGGCTCTCCTTTTGCCACTATCTGGATGTCTTGATCAACCCGTTGATTCCGATTCATTTCGTTTGGGCACCACGACATCCATGCGTGATTCTGGGTTGCTTGACGTTTTGATTGAAGATTTTGAACAGATTCACGACATCGATGTAGAATACGTGGCGGTTGGCACGGGGGCAGCTCTTGAGTTGGGTCGCAACGGCGATGTGGATGCTCTGATCGTTCATTCACCGGAACAAGAAGCCATGTTCATCCAAGATGGATTTGCAAACGAACGTGTTCCCATTGCCCGAAACGCCTTCGTTCTCCTCGGTCCAGACACATGGAATGGGTCGATTTTCGAGGCCTTCACTTCCATTCTAGAAGACGAGACGTGCTTTATTTCACGTGGTGATAATTCAGGAACGCATGTCAAAGAGCAAGCCATTTGGCGACACATCAATCAAACCCAGGGCATTGAAATGGTCGAGGATTCAAACGGTTATCACCCTCTTGGAGATTGGTACTCTTCCATTGGTCAAGGCATGGGTGCGGCCATCAACATGGCTGATGAGAAAAACTGTGCAACGTTTTCAGATCGTGGAACTGCATTACAATTTCAATCAAAAATAGAACTCCAACGGACAGAATTTTCAGACACCATCGTGGACAATCCTTACGCCTACTTGGTGATCCAACCCGGAAATGCAACAGCCGCCCACGCCTTTGAATCATATTTACTCAATGAAGGGCGCCTCCTCATTGCGAATTACACCATCAACGGCGCCTATCCTTTTTTTGTTGATTGAGGCGTGTACCACTCCCCTTTCAGCAAGGATATTGCAAACGGGTCATTCTCATCTAACCTCCGCCCTTCATGCATCACCATGATGCGGTCAGCCAAACGCTGAGCTTGCGGAATGTTGTGCGTCACCATCACGATGCAAGCACCACCCTCACGCAATCGAACCAATTCCTTCTCAATGGTTTGGATGTGAAGCCACCCCAAGTTCGAGGTGCACTCGTCGAGGAGCAACAGCGAGGGTGCGAATGAGAGTTGCCGAGCAAGCACCAAACGTTGTCTTTCACCTCCTGACAAGTCCATTGTGGCCTGCTTGCTTAAATCGTCCAATTGGAACAGGGCCGCATACCCCTTTCCACTTTCCGGGAGCGTTGGAAATAACCGATGGGAGAGCATGAGTTCGGAAGCCACCGATGCGGTCAACGTCACAGGTTCTTGTTGAACATAGATGCAGGCATGAGGCCCGCATTTGACCTCATCACCTTCTAAGCCCGCCAATGCCCGCAGTATTGTTGTTTTTCCAGCACCCGATTCGCCAACGATGGCCGTGATTGTTCCTGGTGTGAGGTCGAACTCAACATTATCCACCACGGCCCGCCCCGATTTGGTGATTGAAACCGTTCGCATCCGGGGCTTTTCGAAGGGAGTTGGCGCCGGTAACCCATCACCACGTAACTCATCTGTGGTACGTTTTCGACGGGTCCGTACCATGGAGGCCAGCCCCACCAATGCCAGCGATAGCAGCAGCAGCAGCACACCGAGAATGACGGCTTGCTCCATGTTGCCTTTGGATGTTTCAAGCACGATGCTTGTGGTCATCACCCTGGTTTTTCCTGCGATGTTTCCACCCACCATGATGACAGCGCCGACTTCTGCAATGGCTCTGCCAAAGGCGATAACAACGGCGTGATAAACACCATTGCTTGCCAATCGGATTTCCATCATCAGGCGCTGGCGTTGGCCGATACCAAGCGTTTCCAAGGTATCGCTGTAGGCTTTACCGACCCCTTCGAACGCCGTCCACGAACCACCCCATACCAACGGCAAAATCAAACAGGTCTGTGCGAAGATCATCGCTTCAACCGTGAACAGCAAATCCAGCGAACCCAAGGCCCCGGATTTAGAAAACAAGGAGTACACAAAGACCCCAACCACCACCGGTGGAAGCCCGTACAGCGCAGTAATCAGTGTCTTCAACTTCAGAAACGATGTCGTTTGTTGTCTTGCACACCACGCACCGAGAGGTACACCGATGAGCATGGCCAACACGGTCGCCGTACCACTTGTCAGAAAGGTGGTTTGA
>JBMSHA010000310.1:0-2531 GCA_049416245.1 Flavobacteriales bacterium
TCCCCTGCATACCTGGGTTGAATTCATCAATCGATTGCTTGGAGCACTGACGGGCATTCCGGCATTGTTACTGTTCGGTTTGACGGCGTGGCGCGGAATTCGGATGCGTCATTGGCGACCTTTCGTGTGGGCGCTGGTGCATTTGTTCTGGCTCGGTGTGGTTGCTTGGTTGGGGAAAAAGGTGGTTGACGGTAACCTCATTCCTTTTTCGATCACCATCCACATGCTCGGTGCGGTGGCCATTTTAGTGAGTTTGATGGGGTTGATGCGGTCACTCGCGAGTCCGGTGGAGTTCGAGGAAAATTCTTGGGTTGTAAACGTTCGTAAACCCTGGTTGTGGATAGCTGCACTTGTCGCGTTGCTGCAACTGGTGCTTGGAACACAGGTTCGGGAACAGATTGATTTACTCAATCATGCAGGCTTGATGCGAACGGATTGGCTTGATGCTTTGCCATCATGGTGGAAATGGCATCGGTCGGGATCTTGGCTCGTGGTGATGACGCAATTTGCGTGGATGGGAACGTTGCGCCCATGGAAGGCAGGTTGGAAAAATCCGGCCGTCCTTTCTTTTGGGTTGATTGCAGCGCAAATGATCTCAGGTATATCTTTTGTGTGGCTTGGAATGCCTGCGGTATTGCAGCCTTTGCACGTGTTGCTTGCCATCGGTTTGGTCGTGACCAATGTGTGGACGTTGATGCGCGTGACCAAGTAACCGCACGTAATCCGTTATGAAAAGAAAAGGCCCTCACCGGTGGTGAAGGCCTTTCAAGTCATTTAAATCCGAGGGTGTCGGATCAACCGCTGCACATTTCGCAGTCCGATCCGTTTTCAATGGAGCAGGCCATGGCCGCTTGTTCGGCCTCTGTCATTTCCTGGATGGGCTTGTGAGGAGCTTCGGCTTGAGGCGCCGTCTTGTACTTCTTGTCAACCGTAAACTTGATGGCATCCGTCGCGGCTTTGGTGCGCAGGTAATACATCCCCGTCTTCAATCCTTTCTTCCATGAGTAGAAGTGCATTGAAGTCAATTTTGCCGTGTTGACGTTCTCCATGAAAACATTCAAGGATTGCGATTGGCAGATGTAGGCACCCCGATCAGCAGACATGTCGATGAGCGCGCGCTGAGGAATTTCCCAAGCGGTGCGGTACAACGCTTTCAAGTTATCGGGGATTTCGTTGATGTTTTGAATCGAACCGTTTGCACTGATGATGCGGTTTTTCATATCCTCATCCCACAAACCGAGTTTTGTCAGATCGCGCAGTAAGTGTTTGTTCACGATAATGAATTCACCGGAAAGCACGCGTCGGGTATAAATGTTGGACGTGTAGGGCTCGAAGCACTCGTTATTTCCAAGAATCTGCGCCGTAGAAGCGGTTGGCATCGGTGCGAGCAACAACGAGTTGCGCATGCCGTGTTCCTTAATCTCTTCTTTCAGTACATCCCATTCCCAACGATCCGTTGGCGTCACACCCCACATATCAAATTGCAACCGTCCTTCAGATGCCGGTGAGCCCTTGAATGATTCATAAGCACCTTCTTCCTTTGCCAAATCTTTCGAGGCTGTGCATGCTGCGTAGTAGATCGTCTCGAAAATTTCACGGTTGAGCGCACGCGCTTCGTCAGAGTCGAACGGGTGACGCATCAGGATGAAAACATCCGCCAATCCCTGCACCCCAAGTCCAATGGGACGGTGCCGCATGTTGGAATTCCGAGCTTCAGGAATGGGATAGTAATTGCGGTCAATGATGCGGTTGAGGTTGCGGGTGACCTGGTAGGTGACTTCGAAGAGTTTATCGTGATCGAAAGTCCCTTCATTGACATATTTCGGAAGTGCAAGTGACGCGAGGTTGCACACTGCCACTTCATCGGGGGCTGTGTATTCGATGATTTCCGTACACAAATTCGATGAACGGATGGTCCCGAGGTTTTGTTGGTTGCTCTTGCCGTTGGCGGCGTCTTTGTAGAGCATGTAAGGCGTCCCGGTTTCGATTTGTGATTCAAGAATCTTGAACCACAGGTCCTGTGCTTTGATGGTCTTTCGGCCTTTTCCTTCCGCCTCGTACGTCGTGTAGAGCTTTTCGAAAGCGGCTCCGTGGTTATCAGCAAGTCCGGGGCATTCATTCGGACACATGAGTGTCCAATCGCCATTTTCTTCGACGCGCTTCATGAATAAATCCGGAATCCACAGTGCATAGAACAGATCGCGTGCGCGCTGCTCTTCTTTTCCATGATTTTTTTTCAAATCGAGGAAGTCGTGGATGTCGGCGTGCCAAGGCTCGATGTAAATGGCGAATGAACCTTTACGCTTTCCACCTCCCTGATCTACGTATCGAGCGGTGTCGTTGAATACGCGGAGCATGGGAACGATACCATTCGAAGTGCCGTTGGTGCCTTTGATGTACGATCCCGTTGCCCGGATGTCGTGAATGGACAGGCCAATTCCACCGGCGTTTTGCGAAATCTTCGCACACTGCTTCAAGGTGTCGTAAAAGCAGCTGATGCTATATTCCTTCGTCGTGAGTAGGAAGCAACA
>JBMSHA010000311.1:0-2507 GCA_049416245.1 Flavobacteriales bacterium
CGATCAACCGCCCCAAGCGTCAGAAGGCCACTATCGAGGCCCTCGGAATTAAAAAATTGCACAATCCGGTCGAGCACGAGGCTACACCACAGATTTTGGGCATGGTCCGAAAGGTGAGCCACCTCGTTACGGTCGAAGAACTTTAAATCATTAACCAGCATTAGCCATGAATCTCAGCAATCTCAAGCCAGCAGATGGTTCTCGGAAACAGCGCAAGCGAGTTGGTCGCGGTGAAGGCTCCGGTCACGGAGGCACCTCTACACGTGGTCACAAAGGCGCGAAGTCGCGTTCCGGCTACAAGAGCAAAATCGGTTTTGAAGGTGGTCAACAGCCGCTTCAGCGCCGCGTACCCAAGTTCGGTTTCACAAACCCGAACCGTGTGGAGTACAAGGGCATCAACTTGGACACCCTCCAGGAATTGATTGACCGCAAGAAGCTCAAAGCAGTTACCCTCAATGACCTCATGGAAAACGGCCTCGCCGGAAAGCGTGATTTGGTCAAGATCCTCGGACGAGGAGAATTGAAGACAGGTGTACCTGTTACAGCACACAAATTTTCAGCATCTGCGAAGGCTGCCATCGAAGCAGCTGGCGGTGAAGCAACCGAAGCATAATCCCCAGACAGATGAAGAATTTTTTCACTCAGATCTCGAATATCTGGAAGCACGAAGAGTTGCGCCAGAAGCTGGGCATAACCCTGGGCTTGATTTTGGTTTACCGAATCGGTTCGTTCATCGTGATCCCTGGTGTGAACAGCGACGTTTTGGCTGAGCAAATGGCGCAGTCTGGAAGCGGCGGTTTGGGCGACTTGTTGTCCTTGTTCACGGGTGGAGCCTTCACGCGGGCCTCAATCTTTGCATTGGGCATCATGCCATACATCTCGGCATCGATCATCATTCAGTTGCTGGGCATCGCTGTGCCCGCAGTGCAGAAGATGCAGGCTGAAGGCGAGAGCGGCCGAAAGAAAATCAACCAATACACGCGATTCTTGACCATCGCCATCACGTTGGTGCAAGCGCCTGGTTACCTCGCGACTTCGGTAGCGGGTGTTCCCGGAGCGGTTGCGAATCCTTCAACGTTTTGGTGGTTCAGCGCGGTGTTGATATTGGTGTGTTCAACTCTGGTCATCATGTGGTTGGGTGAGCGCATTACCGATAAAGGCGTAGGCAACGGTATTTCCTTGCTCATCATGATTGGTATCATCGCTACGTTCCCACAAGCCATCATTCAAGAATTCATCCACCCGGACACATCTGTGTTCTTCTTCTTAGTGGAAATCGCCTTCTTGCTGATCGTTATTGGTGCCAGCGTTGCGTTGGTTCAAGCATTGCGCAAAGTGCCTGTGCAGATGGCCAAGATGCAGGCCGGTGGAACGCACCTCCCGCAAGGCGAGGGCGCACGCAGCTACATCCCATTGAAAGTAAACTCTGCCGGTGTCATGCCGATCATCTTTGCGCAGGCAATCATGTTCGTGCCGTTGTACCTCACGCAGAGCGAAACGTTCCAGGACAATGCGGCGTTGCAGAGCTTGTCTGATTTCAATGGATTCTGGTACAACCTCATCTTCTTCGTGATGATTGTGGTCTTTACCTATTTCTACACGGCGATTACGGTCAACCCCAATCAAATGGCGGATGACTTGAAGCGTCAAAACAGTTTTGTGCCCGGCGTAAAACCAGGAAAACCCACCGCGGATTTCTTGGAGCGCGTGTTGTCCAACATCACGTTGCCGGGTTCACTGATGCTGGCCTTGATTGCCATTTTACCGGCAATCGTGTTCAGCCTCGGTTTAACGAAAGCGCAAGGCTTCTCCATCTTCTTCGGCGGTACGTCGCTGTTGATCATGGTGGGAGTCATCTTGGATACCCTTCAACAAATCGAAAGCTACTTGCTTTCTCGTCATTACGACGGTTTGATGAAGTCCGGGAAATTGCGTGGTCGTCCTCAGTCACCTGTGGGCGGTATTACGGGATAACCTGAAATGGGTTTCGGCCAACGCGTGCACATAAAAACGGACGAAGAGGTCGAGCTCCTTCGGGAAAGTTCTTTGCTTGTAGGGAAAACGTTAGCTGCCGTGGCCAGTCGGATTCGTCCGGGGGTCACGACACTGGAACTGGACGCGGTCGCGGAAGAATTCATTCGCGACCACGGTGCAGAACCAGGCTTCAAGGGGTACGGAGGGTTTCCAAACTCCTTGTGCACCTCCGTCAATGAGGCGGTGGTACATGGCATCCCAAATGATCGACCTTTGGAAGAAGGGGACATCGTGTCCATCGATTGTGGGGTGTTGAAGAATGAATTTTACGGGGACAGTGCGTACACCTTTGCGGTGGGCGAGATTGCGCCGGAAGTTCAGCAGCTGCTAGACGTCACCAAAGAATGCCTCCGGCTTGCCATCGAGCAAGCGGTGGTTGGCAAACGAATCGGAGACATCGGGTTCGCTTGCCAGCAACACGCCGAACAAAACGGCTACGGAGTGGTTCGGGAATTGGTGGGTCACGGATTGGG
>JBMSHA010000312.1:0-2504 GCA_049416245.1 Flavobacteriales bacterium
GGTCGGCTCCGCCCGCGGCCAAAATGGGACGCGAGTCAATTTTTGAGGTCACACGGAAGGCAATCCGAGCGGGAAAGTTGGCTTTGATTGTTCCCGTGATGATGTTGACCGATGGCCGTTGTGTGGCGATGATGAGGTGGATTCCAATGGCCCGTGCAAGTTGAGCCAAACGCGCTATGGGCGTTTCCACCTCCTTTCCGGCAGTCATGATGAGGTCGGCAAATTCATCCACGACCAATACGATATAGGGGAGGTAGCGGTGTCCTTCTTCCGGGTTTAGCCGACGGCGAATGAACTTCGCATTGTATTCGCTGATGTTGCGGCATTGCGCATCCTTGAGCAGATCGTATCGCTGATCCATTTCGATGCACAACGAATTCAACGTCGCCACCACTTTTGAGGTGTCGGTGATGATGGCTTCTTCGGAATCGGGTAATTTGGCGAGGTAATGCCGTTCAATGTGGTTGAACAGCGTGAGTTCGACCTTCTTGGGGTCAACCAAGACAAACTTCAATTGCGCAGGATGCTTGCGATACAGCAAACTCACCAGCATGGCATTGAGGCCCACAGACTTTCCCTGACCTGTCGCACCGGCCATGAGCAGGTGTGGCATTTTGGCCAAGTCGAAAACATAGGTTTCGTTTGAAATGGTCTTGCCCATGGCAATGGGAAGGGCCGCTTTCGAATGATTGAATTTATCCGAGGCGATGAGCGCTCGCATGGATACCACGTCTGGGTTGGAATTGGGAACTTCGATGCCGATGGTTCCACGGCCCGGAATTGGTGCGATGATTCGGATGCCCAGCGCTGCCAAACTCAAGGCGATGTCGTCTTCGAGGTTTTTAATTTTCGAAATGCGAATTCCCGGCGCTGGTACGATCTCATACAACGTCACCGTGGGGCCAACTTCAGCGGTGATGCTCGACACCTCGATGCTGAAATTGCGCAGCGTGTCGATGATGCGTGTCTTGTTTGCACCCAGTTCTGCTTCGCTGACTTGGACTTTGCCGTCTCCATGTTGAACGAGAAGATCGAGATTGGGCAATTCGAAACGGCTCAGGTCCAATGTCGGATCGTATTCCCCAAATTCCTGAACTTTTTTATCGATTTCATCGTCGCTCAACTGCGCCTCTTCGTCGGCCACCTTCACAGCAAATGAGATGTCCGAATCCGATGATGGTTCGCTAACGGTGGTCGCCGGTGGAGGCGTGGAGGTGGCCAAAGGTGGCGGTGGTGTGACTTCGGTTTCACCGGTCAATTCATCCAACAAATCGTCCAGGACGTCGTCTGATTCGGATTCCCATTGTTGGGCATCTTCATGGGTTAACTCGAAATCTTCATCCTCGTAGGAGCTTTCTTCAGCTTCTGAGCGCTCATCCGCCGCAGTTTGCTTCCAAACACTAGCTTCTCCATCCTCGGAGATGAACCATGCCTTGATGCCATCGAAGGAAAAACGTGGGAGGTGTTGAAGTTGAGGTTGCAAGTAGAATATGGCAATGGCGCAAATCACAGTCACAATCACCAGCCCACTTCCGAGGGTTCCCAAATACAACAATCCGAGGTCGGTTGAGAATCGTCCCGTGGCGCCGACCCAATGGTCCCAGGCACTATTGCCCCAGTTTCCGGTTAAGGTAGCCATGTATCCACCGACCCAAGAAGTGAAAACGAGCCAGAAAACCGAGAAACGAATCCACTTACCGCGCGATGGAATGGGGCGTTGTGTGAGCATGGGAATCGCGAACAGGGCCAAGACAACAGGAATCGCCAGCGAACCCAAGCCGAATCCCTGTCTTCCCAACCAAAATGCGAAATACGCTCCCGCGCCTCCGAGCCAATTTTGAAACGGTTCGCGCTGCGTCGAGCTTCCGTTGGCATCGAGTCCTTCCGATACAAGCACATAGTCCGCAGCTCCCGTAAACAAACCGGATATCAGGGCCAACGTTAGAAAAAGAGAGCCGGAGAGGATCAAAATACCAATAACCGCCTGTACCCGTGCGTCTTTGAAGAATTGGCCTAGCGCTTCAAAGCGCTGTTTGATCAAGCGGGGCTTCTTTTTGGGTGATTTAGCACCTGGCCCCGACTTGTTCGCCAAGCGGTTTTTGGGTTGAGCGGTTTTTTTGGATTTGAACATGTGGGGTTAGACCATTGCCAAGGGTTAAAGCTAAAACGGCAAGGCATTGGAAAACGTGTATTTTCGGGAGCTTTTCCACGCGAGATTGTTGGGTTTGCAAAAAGGCCTTGTTAGCTCGGCAGGATTCGCTATATTTGCACCCCAATTCTCGAAAGATGGCCAAGAAAGGCAACCGCGTACAAGTGATTTTAGAGTGCACCGAGCACAAGGACTCTGGCATGCCAGGAACGTCTCGCTACATCACCACGAAGAACCGGAAGAACACGCCGGATCGTATCGAAATTAAGAAGTATAACCCGGTGTTGCGTAAGTACACCGTCCACAAAGAGATTAAATAAGCTGAGCCATGGCAAAGAAAACAGTAGCATCGCTC
>JBMSHA010000313.1:0-2503 GCA_049416245.1 Flavobacteriales bacterium
ACCCATTGACGTGGGGTGAGGTAACAGCAATTTTGTATCCGCTTGTGCGCAGTGCTTGAATACAGGCTGTTGCGGGGTCTTCAATGTTGGGGTACCGATGCAGGGTCAGCCAGGAGGGCGTTCCTTTGGAGACTCCCCGGTTGAACACCCAAGGGTTGATGTCCTCGATTAAGTGGACGTCTTGAACTCCCATGCCATCGCAAGAACGCATTACTGCGCTGGCATTCCGGCTTTGGTACACGTTTTCTAAGACCATGCAGAGCCGTCGAGTTCGCTGCTGCAATGCCTTGTCAAATTTGGTGAGCCGTTCCTCGCTGATGTAGGGCAAGAGGGCTTGCAATTTGGGATTCTGCATGGCGCTGATGGGGTGAAACAAAAAGGCCCCGAGCTTGGTGCTCGAGGCCTTTATCGGTAAGGGCCAGGTGCCTTATACCTTAGAGCTCAACTCAGCACCCGCCTTGAACTTGATTACGTTCTTAGCTGCGATGGTGATGGTCTTGCCCGTCTGTGGGTTACGACCTTGGCGCTCAGCGCGGTGAGAAACAGAGAAAGAACCGAATCCAACGAGGGAAACACGGTCGCCTTTGCCCAATGCACCAGCTGTTGCGTCAACGAATGCGTCCAATGCGCGCTTTGCGTCTGCTTTTGAGATGCCAGCGCCTTCGGCCATTGCATCTACCAATTCTGCTTTGTTCATGGTATAGAGATTAAAAATGTTTGTTCAACTCGGCCAAATATATAGGCGGGATTTCAACGCTGACAAGGGCTAGCGGTCATTTAGTGGATAAACCCATGTAAATTGTTGATAAGCATGAGAAAATGCGGCGGTTTTGGAGCAGGATTCAGTGAATTGACTGGTTTTACTGCCCTTTGGTGGTGGGTTGGCGCTCGTGTACAATCCACAAGATCAAGGATGAGAAAGGAAGGATGGCAACCCAACCAGGTGAGGCACCCACAACCGCCCATTGCCCCAGGCTGACAGCGATGGCGACAATGACCAAGCTGATGACGGCAATGGCAAAAAAAGAACGGTCCCATTGCTCGCCGTTGAGGAAGAGGCTGATCATGAGAGGAACGAGGCACGCCACCGCGGCCAATAACCATGCCACGGCCTCCGGAGATTTAAAAAAACCGAAAAGGGCGGCGGCAAGGCATGCACTCCATCCGGTCTGAAGAACCTGTTGGCTTTTTTGCATGAATCAAAGGTACGAGCCGGTACTTTTGCACCATGCAAGATTTTGAGCTCCCGTCGGGTCAGGTGTACACCCCGGAAATTCGCTTTGTCGACATCGATGCGGCAGGCATCGTAAACAATGCCACTTACTTCAATTACTTCGAGCAGAGCCGCATTGCGTTTTTCGAACCATTGCTGGGTAAGAAGTGGGATTGGAACACTGCAGGGATGGTGGTGGCACGTCATGAAATTGATTACCGAGCGCCCATTTTGTTCAATGACGACGTGCGTATTGTGACCTGGATTGAGCATGTCGGTACAAAAAGCATGACGGCCGCGTACGAGGTGTACAAACAATTCCAAGGGTCTTGGGTGTTGTCGGCCCAAGCGAAGACGGTCTTGGTGTCGTATGACCATACAGCGGGAAGACCTGCACCGTGGGCAGAAGAAGTGGTGGACGCGGCGAATGGGTTCGGATTGGGAAGGCCTGATTTCTGAGAGCGAGGCCTCACCCTATGGGCCGTGGAAAAAAAGCGTATGCCGTTTGCGCTGTGGATGCGGAATTTCGCATACTTTTGGCTTCGTGTACTTTTCACACTACTAACCACAACTGCATTATTAGCATGAAAAACTTCTACGCTTTTACCGTTTGCTTGTTGGTGGCTGCTACGGGCATGGCCCAAGTCCCAGTCACGTTTCAAGTGGACATGAACAATGAGACCGTCTCAGCTGACGGTGTTCACATTGCCGGTGGATTCCAGGGTTGGGACCCAGCAGCAACCATGATGTTGGATGACGACATGGACGGGATATTTGAGGTAACCCTCGACTTGCCTGCCGACAGCACGTATGAATTCAAGTTCATCAATGGCATGGCTTGGGATTTTGTGGAGGATGTTCCTCCAACTTGTCAGGTTGAAGTGACGGGCAATGACAATCGCTTTTTGACCATCGATGCCGATGCTACCGAAGCGTCTTACCACGTTTGCTACGGCAGCTGCGCAGCTTGCGGCATGACGACCGTGCGGTTCCGCGTCGACATGACCGTTGAAAGCGCTGTGTCACCCAACGGTGTGCATGTCGCCGGTAACTTTCAAGGCTGGGATCCTGCGGGATCAACCATGACAGACGCTGACGAAGATGGTATTTGGGAAGCGTGGGCTTCGTTCTACCCTGATTCGATTGAGGACGGTATGCTCATTTTCAAATTCATTAATGGCAACAGCTGGTCCAATCCAAATGAGGCACTCGCTGGTGAAGCATGTGCAGATGATTTCGGAAACCGCGTCTTGGCGTTTGAAGGCGAAAACATGGTCTTGGTGGGCGATG
>JBMSHA010000314.1:0-2490 GCA_049416245.1 Flavobacteriales bacterium
GTGGCAGAAGATTACAGGCGCAGTGTTGGATGCATTGGCCGCCCGGAATCAGCCATTGGCTGTTTTGTTATGGGGTCGCCACGCACAGCAACACACCGACCGGTTCAAGCACTCCACTCAGCGGGTGTTTTCTGCACCTCATCCCAGCCCGTTGTCCGCGCATCGCGGTTTTTTCGGTTCGAAACCTTTTTCCAAGGCAAACGATTGGTTGGTTGAGCAAGGTGTGCGTCCCGTGAATTGGGTGTGAAATCAATTCGACTCGGTTAGTCAAACTTGCGCCAGTCGTGCCATGCGATCATCACCTCCGAAAAGGAGAGCGGAAGGGGCTTGGATTGAGACGGCCAACGCATTGATGGATCGAGTGCTTCCACCTTCTTTGTAGGAAATTCGCCGGAGCGGTTCAAGCGATTTCGCATCCCAAGCTTTGACGGTTTTGTCCCTGCCCGCAGTCCATACCACACCACCCGATTGGACCATGCGATAAATGGCGCCTTCGTGCGCTGGAAAAGCCAAGATGGGATTGCCTGTTGGACCCCAAACGCGAATGTGACCATCCCGACCTGCTGATAGCCAAACCCGTTTTTCCTGATGCCAAATGGCCGCATAGCAACCACCTTCGTGCCCTTCGATTCGCGATTCCCTGGTGAGGTCGCGCAAGGTTTCCCAGGATTCGAAAGTCCATGCCTTACCGGAAGATGTGCCCACAAACCAGCCTCGCGGAGAAGGGACGATGCAACGAATTTTTTGCGCTCCAGAAACGTGCCATTCGCCCAGGATGACGCCATCCTTTTGCCAAACCAAACGCTCATCTCCTCCACCCGTAATGATGCTGTTGGCCTTTCCCATAGCCACCGAGAACAATCCGTTGCTATGGGTCTCGAACCGACGCGCTTGATTCGGAGCGTCTTGATCCCAGCTGAAAAGTTCACCGGATTCCGTACCTGCATAACGACGCGAACCGGAGGTAGCGATGCAGAAGAAAGCGCGATCGTGGTGCAGAATCGCGCGCCCCTCTGCAGATCCATCGGCATTCCATTCGGCAACGATTCCGTCCCCGCCTGCGGTAAGCCAAGTCTGTGTCTCAGGGTCCCAGCACGCATCGTACAAGGCACCTTGATGCCCGGAAAGATGGACGATGTTTTCGTTGGTTCCCATGGATTGCCGAATTTAGCGACTTGAAAACCAATTTCGCATGCAATATGTATTTCTGGCCATGGCCATCCTAACAGTCGTGGCATTCATTCAGTACCGTCGTCAAAATAAGCGCTGAGACTAACGGCATTCATAAGATGAGCAAACCTTCGATCCCTAAAGGAACCCGTGATTTTGGTCCCCGCGTAATGGCGCGCCGCAACTGGATGTTCAGTGTTATGCGTTCAGCCTTCGAGCGTTACGGTTTCCTGCCGATTGAGACTCCGGCCATGGAAAGTTTGCAGACGCTTACTGGGAAATATGGTGAGGAGGGTGATCAATTGATTTTTAAAATCCTCAACAACGGCGACTTTTTGAGCAAAGCTGATGCTCAAGCCATGGAAAGTCGCGATTCAAGCGGATTGGTTTCAAGTATCTCGAAAAAGGCGCTTCGTTATGATTTGACCGTTCCTTTTGCCCGTTTTGTTGTGATGTCCCGGAATGACCTGACTTTCCCGTTTCGCCGCTATCAAATGCAAACGGTTTGGCGCGGCGACCGTCCCGGAAAGGGACGCTACCAGGAATTCACTCAATGCGATGCCGATATCATCGGATCGGAGAGCATGTTGTGCGAATTGGATTTGGTTACGCTGTTTCATGAGGTGTTAACTGAATTGGGCGTTCCTGGATTTCAAATCGTGCTGAACGACCGGCGCCTTCTCAACGGATTGGCGAGGGCCTGGAAAATTGAAGATGCTTTCCAAGACTTCACAGTAGCCTTGGATAAATGGGATAAGATTGGCAACGACGGCGTACGCAAGGAATTGAGCGATCGCGGTTTCAAGGCGGATGCCATCGAATCGGTCATGGCCTTATTTGGCTTGTTGGACAATAAAGACAGTCTCACTCGCCTGAACGCCATGCGTCAGTTGTTTGATTCAGCGGATGTTGAGGCTCATGCAGCGTATGAAGAAACTGCAGAACTCATGAAACTTGCAGAGGGTGCGGGGGTTTCAAGCGATCTGATGGTATTTGATCCCACGTTGGCGCGCGGATTGAACTATTACACCGGTGCAATTTTTGAGGTGCGAGTGCCTGATGCGCCCATTGGAAGCATTTGCGGCGGTGGACGGTATGCGGATTTGACCGGAATTTTCGGCTGGGAAGGCATGAGCGGAGTGGGCATCAGTTTCGGTGCGGACCGCATCTACGATGTCTTGGAACATTACGAAGCCTTTCCTGCTGAGGCTGAGACACGCGCCCAAGTATTGATTGTTCAAATGGACGAGGAGGGGAGGCAGAAGGCTGTCCAAGCGGTGTTCGCATTGCGAAAGGCGGGCATCCGAGCGGTATTGTTTC
>JBMSHA010000315.1:0-2490 GCA_049416245.1 Flavobacteriales bacterium
GGATAGGATCACGGCGCGCTGAATCGTGTTCTGTTTTTGGATCGTTCCTTGGCGATTGTGCATTTCACCTTAGGCACCGTATTGGCTCAATTGGGCGATTTGGATCGCGCCGAGAAAGCGTTTCGCAATGCTTATGCGAACACTGAAACGAACATAACCGTGCGCACAGAAGAGCGCGCACTGCACGGCTGGCAATTGTTTCCAGACTTATTGCCTGAAGCAAAGCGGAGCGTGGCTGCGATATCAGACTTCATCATCCAACACATTGGCTAGTACGTCAAGGGCAAAGTTCAACTCTTCTTCTGTGATAGTAAGGGCTGGGGCAATTCGGAATGCTTGCGGCGTGCTCAAGAAATAGAAAATGAGAACCCCAAGCTCTAGCGCTCCATTTACTACCCGTTGGACTTGATCCGCATCCGCAAGTTCTACTGCGATATACAGCCCCTTTCTGCGAATCTTCCTAACCTTCCCGGTAGCCCACATCCGGTCTTCAATGGTTTTGCCAATTTTTTCGATGTGTTCCCAATTCGTGTGAGCCAAGAGCCTCGTGGCAACCGCAGACGCCGCGCACGGAACCGGATGTCCGCCGAAGGTCGTGATATGACCCAAGGATGGATTGTCTGCAAACAGCAGCATCTCATGGGATGGGGCCACCAATGCGCCCATGGGCATGCCACCGCCCAAAGCTTTTCCAAGGCACAAATAATCCGGAACCAAACCAAAATGCTCAAAAGCAAAGGGTTTACCTGTTCGTCCCATACCGCATTGGATTTCGTCAAGGACCAATTTGGCTCCCACCTCAGAACACCGCCGGCGCAATGCCAACATCCAAGTTTCATCCGGAATTCGAATGCCCGCATCACCTTGAATAGTCTCCAAAACAACACCTGCAGTTCGCTCATCGATTCGCTCCAATCCTTCGAAATCGTTCCAGGGTAGTTGCTCCACATCACCTACAAGCGGCGCAAATGGTTTTTTCCGATCGGCATTGGCACTGACACTCAGTGCTCCAAATGTATTTCCATGGTATCCGCCGAGGAACGAGCAAATCTTTTGTCGCTGGGTTGAACGGCGGGTCAACTTCATGGCAGCATCGATGGCCTCCGCTCCCGAATTAACGAAGTACACGGAATCCAAGTGGGAGGGAAGTAGAGCCAACAAATGTTCTGCCGCCTGCTGCTGGGCAGATTGCCGGAATTCTCCGTAAACCATAACATGCAAATGCCGATCTACTTGATCATGAATAGCCGCAATAATTTCCGGATGGCTGTGACCAAATGAACTCACACCTATTCCAGAAATAAAATCCAGCGTCCGTTTTCCACCTGGATGATAGAGGTAAGAGCCCTGCGCGCGCAACACCTCCAATCCCAACGGATGCAGCGTAGTCTGCGCCAGTCCCAGATCTATAAATGACGGATTCATCGATTTGCAGTGTCGATGCGAATTTCATCCAAAAATATCCAGCTCGGGTTTCCTGCACCCAAATGATCCGGGGGCAATTCGCCAAAATTCTCGACTTCAAACCGTAAATACCGCGCATTCATTTCATTTTCGAGGGAGAATTCATGCCGTAAAGGCGATTCGTCTTTATTGGACTGGTCATGATTCACCTTGCCGTAAAGCCTCCAACTTTCCCCATCCTCGCTGCCAAACACCGCCACGGATCGGGGAAGAAAAATCCAAGGCCGGATATCGCGGAGGGCTCCGATTGCAAAACCAGTCACCGATTTGATACTTCCCAAATCCACCGTACCGCTTACATCTTGGCCCCAGAATCCCTGCCAGTCTCCTTGCATGGTAGGCACCCAGCCCGTTTCTTCATCAGGATATACCACGATTCCATCGATGAGGGCCTGTTCGCCTCCGGCCGCATACTGAGGAGCAAACGGTGTGGAGAGCTGAATCGAATATCCGTGATTCACCTGAACCACGCGATAAGCTACTGCACTTGACCGGCCTCCTTCAATATTCATACATCTAGCTTCGACGACCGCTCCTGAATGGAGTTGAATGGGGCTTAAATATTCTTTCCAATCCTCGTCGCCGGCTTTTTGTAGGACTCTGTACTCGATAATCACTTCATCATCCCAAGCTACGGACAGGGATACTTCACACGAATCCTTAAACGTCCGCGGCGCATGAATCACCGGCACAGGAATAAAACCTTTATCATTCCAAACTTCGCGAGGCCAATTTGCCTCATCAACACCAAACGCGCTAGGTGTCGATGCCATTTCAAAGGTCAAGGACCCGGAAGATAGGAGGTCTGTTTTTCTGACGAACGCTGGGCTAGGTTCCGTATTCTGAGAAGTGCCGTAGTTGAGACTTGACACGTATACACCCGATCCAGATCGCTTAATCGTCAGGGGAATCCAATCATTTACGTCCATTTTACCAGGTTGGATGGTCACAGATTCGAACATCGGAGTACCTACAATGAGATCGTCGCTTCCTGGACACACAGGATACAATCCCAATGCACTCCAG
>JBMSHA010000316.1:0-2486 GCA_049416245.1 Flavobacteriales bacterium
CCGAAACCTGCACGGTAGCTCCGGGCAAAAACGCTTGCCCGATAGAATTGGCATCCACAGGATCAAAATACCCGGATGACTCCCCGACAAAAACCAAAGGCACCTGACCTTCGAAGACCGTGCCTTCAATGACATACACCTTTTCCACTTCAGGCAACTCAACTTCGATTTCCTGTTGGCATCCCAGAAGTGTCAACGCCAATGTGATTGGCAACGTCATGTATCGAAGTTCGTGCATACACCAAAGGTACAGACCATCGAAAGTCTGCTCGTCGTTTCTCTCGTGGAAAAATTGAAGATAAATCGCCAAATCATTTGAAAATGGACGGTTCATTCGAACGCGGTTGCCCGTAGCTTTGCGGCATCCTAATCGCATGCTGAACAGACGTCACCTCCGAATCAAAATTTTGCACGTGCTCTACGCGTTTTACCAAGACGAAGAGCGTGACGTGGTGAAAACAAAAAATGCATTGGATCACTCGATTCAAAAAATGCATGAACTGTACTTGTTGCTTTTGATGATGATTGGAAGCATGCAGTCTTTTGCCATCGAGCGAATCGAGGCCGGCAGAAAAAAGCAATTGCCGTCTCCAGAGGATTTGCATCCGAATACCAAATTTGTCACCAACCGTCCCCTGCGGACGTTGGCCAACAGCAAAAACTTAGTCAAAGTGGGGTCCGATATGGGCGTCGGCTGGGGCGATCATCAAGAAATGCTGCGTAAAATTTTTCGCGGTTTGCTCGAACATGAAGAGTATCAGGAGTACATGGCAAGCGAAGAACGTGGCTTCCGTCACGACCGCGAGTATTTGATTCGCATGTTTCGCAAGCACATGATCAACATGGAGTTGTTCCAAGACAATTTGGAGGAACTGAGCATTTTTTGGAATGACGATTTGGACCTGGCTGCCTCAATGGCCATCAAGACCATCAAAACCATTCGAGAAGAGGATGATGACGTTGAATTGCTCCCCTTGTGGCGCGATGACGATGACGACCGCCAATTTTTCGAGGACTTGTTTACACAAACCCTAGTTCAGGCTACTGAGAATGAGGCTTTTGTCACAAAGGCTGCCGCAAACTGGGAGCTGGATCGCATTGCTCTGATGGACCGGATTCTTATGAAGATGGCGATAGCTGAAGCGCGGCATTTCCCATCCATTCCCTTGAAAGTAACCCTGAATGAATACATCGAGCTGTCGAAGTATTACAGCACACCGAAAAGCCACGGTTTCATCAATGGGATACTGGATGAATTGTTCGGCAAATTGAAGGCTGATGGGCTGATCAAAAAAACAGGCCGGGGATTGATTGAATGATGAGGCATTCAGTGGTTATGGCAGTCGCAATGATGGCAGTCGGGCTCACC
The DNA here is from genome assembly GCA_049416245.1 of Flavobacteriales bacterium. Lineage (GTDB taxonomy): Bacteria > Bacteroidota > Bacteroidia > Flavobacteriales_D > Sanyastnellaceae > UA16. The sequence continues at coordinate 1,370 of JBMSHA010000316.1, forward strand.
GGCTGTGATTGGGGTAAAGGAGGAGAGGTTTCCACCGACCTCATCCACATTCCGGCTACAGCCCGAGAATCCGGACCCCGGAGCGAAGCCTACCCAGAAGTTACGTTTGCCGAACCCTCGGCATCGTTGGGGATCATCACCGAGGGCAGCCAGGTCGAACACACTTTTCACTTTTCCAATACCGGAAATGCACCCTTGATACTCACCGATGTGAATACGTCATGCGGATGCACACTGGCCGAAAATTGGACAAAGTCTCCGTTGAGCCCAGGCGAAAAAGGCACCATCAAGGTGCGATTTGACAGCCGCGGCCGTGTGGGTTCCAATCGAAAAGAAATCTTTGTTGTTACCAATGCTATTCCTTCGACCACTACCTTAACGTTGGAGGTCGAAGTCATTGGTCCTAAATAATTTAAACAAAAACATCATGCAACTTTTACCTCTCCACATTCTCCTGCAAAGCCCAGCTGCGGGCGAAGGCGGCTTGAGTTTTTTCTTGCTGATCGGCGGCATGTTCGTCATCATGTACTTGTTCATGATTCGTCCGCAAGTCAAAAAGCAAAAGGAGGCTAAATCGTTCCGGGAAAGCCTGAAGAAGGGCGACAAAATCGTTACCATCGGAGGTATTCACGGCAAGGTGGTTGACATGAATGAACGCACCGTGTTGATTCAAGTGGATGGAGCCAAAATCCGAGTCGAGAAAACGGCCTTGAATCCCGCCGGAGAAGCCTCAGAAGAAGATATCAAAGCCAACGCCTGATGAACCCGCGCGCTCTGTCCCCCCTCCCCAGTCTCTGGATTTCGTTGATTCCAGTCGGAGTCTTGATTGGGCTGTTGGCCGCTGATGTGGCGGCATTTGGTGAGGACAGCTCGTATGGTGCAAATCAAATCGCCATGCTTTTGGCGGCTCTGGTCGCCGGAGGTATTGGTATGGCGCGCGGCACCCAATGGAAAGCGATCAGCGAAGCAATCGCTCACTCCGTTTCTCAAACTACCGAGGCCATTCTGATTCTCTTGATGATCGGCGCACTGTCCGGGACCTGGCTTATCGCAGGCATCATACCTGCATTCATTCATTACGGATTGCAAATCCTTGAACCGGGCATCTTTTTGTTTG
>JBMSHA010000317.1:0-2479 GCA_049416245.1 Flavobacteriales bacterium
ATTCATTCGCTCCGTGCAGGGTGTGCATGAGCATGGAGGTGATGGTGGTTTTTCCGTGCGAGCCGCCGATCACCAGTCGCCGTTTGTTGGCGTTCATTTCAAACAAGAATTCGGGATAGGATTGAATTTTCAGTCCCAAATCTTGGGCTTGAAGAAGTTCCGGATTGTCTTCTCTGGCATGCATGCCGAGGATAACGCGGTCAACTTTGGCGGTAATGCGCTCGGGAAACCAACCTAAAGTTTTCGGCAATAACCCTGAATTCGCGAGCCGGCTTCGCGAAGGTTCATTGATTTGGTCGTCCGAACCCGTGACGATGTGTCCAGTGTCATGCAGAGCCAAAGCTAGGTTATGCATGGCGCTGCCTCCAATGGCAATAAAGTGTACGTGCATGCTTCGAAAGTCGTGGAGTTTCTTCTATGCTCTCCAATGAAGGGATGAAGATGCTGACAGTGTGGTATGAATTGCTTTTCAGCCTTATTTTGACACCATGAGTCAATGGAAGTCATTTTGGAAGGCTCTGAGCGACTTTCCAAAAAGTGTTCGGTTTATTTCCAAGCATCAATTGCAAAAGGTTTATGCCGCCTCGCTGCTGGTGGCATTTGCATTGGCAATTTTGTTCTTCCAATTAAGAGGTGAAGTCGTTGCGTGGTTGGAAGATTCAATCACGGGGTATTTTCAAAGCGTTGTTTCATCGGATGGGGTAAAGGGGGCGATGTTGGAAAATGAATTTGTCGTGATGTTGACCGGCGGAGCACAAGCGATCCTCAATGGGGCACTGCACCTCATGGTGTTCTGGATTCAACTGAAGCTCTACAAGCCTTTGGTTTTAGTGGCATTGAGTCCCATCATGGCTTGGATGATGGAGCACGTGTTGTCATTGCAAGGGAGGAGAGCGGTTCCGTTTCGATTTAGTATTTTCATCAGGAGCTTGTTACGAGGATTGAAGTTTTCTCTTTTCATAACGTGCATGGAATGGGCCGTGCTCATTGCAATTGGTGTTTTCGGAATGATGGTCTCCGCTTTCATTCCGCTTCTGGGTTTTTTGTTAGCATTCTTACCGGCTGTATCATTTCTGATCAGTGCCTGGTTTTATGGCGCTGCAATTGTTGATTATGCGTGGGAATTAAAAGGAGTGGGAGCCACGCAATCTGTCCGTAAAAGTTGGAAGTTGAGAGGTGGGGTGCTGGGCGTGGGGATGCCGCTGGCTGTGTTCTCGATGATTCCGATTGTGTCATTAGGAATTGGGCCCGTTTTGGCAGGTGTAATCAGCGTGGTCATGGGTAGTTTTTTGGTGATCTCTGAAGAGGATGTTGATGTGGGAATTACCTGTTAGACCGCTCGAATACGACATGCATTTGTGCAGTACTCTTGCCTTCTGGGGAGAAATGGTAATAATATTTTATGGTGTTTTTTTGGCGCCGGTGAATATTTTGTTCATTAAATAGTCGATGAAATTATTTTATTAATGGACAAATCACTATATTTATGGTCCAAATTCATCAGTTATGCAGTTCAGTCGAAGCTCTCGTCTCCCGTTTTTCAGCGCCCTGATTGTGTTGTTTGCAATATCAGGTATTGCCAATGGCCAAGGAGATATCACGCAAATTGTTCGGTCTTCAGAATCAGGTTCAAATGTCCATATTTGGGTAGATCACCTGCGTTTGCAGCAGTTTACGGATAGTGCAGTTCGGGTAATGAACTCCGATGGAGATGGCACCTGGTTAACATGGGGAGACGTACTGACGAACGGCAATAACCCTACGATGGATGTTGACTTTGGCGGTTACGATGCCAATAACATCTTGGATTTGAGCGCATCTGGAACGTTGAACGCTGACAGTTTGGTGTTGGCAAAGGATGGAACCATTACTGGAAAATTGTCCGTAACCAACGTTGCTGATTTTGGAGATTCATTGCTGGTTACAGGTTTCGTTCAATTGAATGATTCACTCGACGTTGTGAAAGCCGTTTCCATTGGAGAAACTCTATTCGTGACCGGCGTTACAAGTTTGGGAGACAGCCTGCACGTAACCGGAAAGGTTGATATGGATGCGTTCTTGAACGTTGATGGCGCTGTGACGTTTGGATCGACCTTGGATGTTGATGGTGATACTGAATTGGATACAGTGAATGTGGCAGGGTCGCTGACGGTGGCGAACAAAACAACGTTGAATGATAGCCTTGTTGTGAATTCCAATACATCCATTACAGGTAAACTCAACGTAACGGATAGCCTGATCCTTGCGGGTGTGGCACAATTAAACGGAGCATTGAATGTTGCGGGTGATGCAGATTTTGAAGGGGCAATCGATATCAATGGAGATGCAGAGCTGGACTCTGTGAATATATCTGGTTCGCTTACTGTGGCAAATAAAACCGATTTGAACGACAGTTTAGATGTTGCGATGGACGCTAACTTCCAGAGCACGTTGCACATCACCGACAGCTTGGTGGTTACAGACGGAACGGATTTGAACA
>JBMSHA010000318.1:0-2456 GCA_049416245.1 Flavobacteriales bacterium
TGCCCGACGGGAGCCATCATTCAGGCGGGAGTGGTCGATGGCTCCAAGTGCATCAGCTATTACACCATCGAATTGCGCGGGGCGATCCCGGAACCCGTACACCAACATCTGGCGCCTTGGGTTTTTGGATGCGATGTGTGCCAAGATGTTTGTCCGTGGAATCGGCATGCCACGCCGCACAACGAACCGGAATTCGAACCGCATCCGGCCCGAAGCGAATGGACGGAAAAGGATTGGTTAGAGATGACCGAAGAGGTGTTCCACGAGGTGTTTCGAGGGACGGCTGTTAAACGCACGGGCTATGAAGGCCTCAAGCGCAATGTCCAAGCGGCTTTCAGTCAGAACAATTAAACCGCGTATGGCCGAAAGGTGAGCTCTATGATTTCGGCATGAACAGGGGCAAATTGCTCCACGCACCACGCCTTGAGTTTCTTCAAGTCTTCCCCTTTCAACTGCCGCACAGACTTGCCCAATTCTCGGGCGAATAGTTTGCGGTTTGTGCTCACACGGAGCAACACTTTCTTGCACAGTTCCAACATATTTCGATTCATTTTCGAATGGATCGTACTATCCTTAGACGACCTATACCCCAACGCCACAACCCTCGTTATCGTATCTTCGTAAAACGTTAAATCTTGACCCTCCGCGCTGGAGGCTCTGTGACTTGTAATCGCATGAAGCAACAACTGCGCAATTTGGTCGATCGAAAGGTGCTTTTGGAGCGCTTGCACACGGAAGCAGATGAACGGACCACCGTTTCATTCTACCGGTATGCGCACATCCTCAATCCCGCCTTCTTTCGAGACTATTTGTTCCTGCATTGGGACGCCTTAGGCGTTCACGGACGCACTTATGTAGCCCACGAGGGCATCAATGCTCAAATCTCCGTTCCTACGGCTCGCTTTGAGGCCTTCAAAGAACACCTGTACAGCATTTCATTCTTGAATGGAATTCGGCTGAATGTGACGGTGGATGAAGGGAAATCCTTTTTCAAACTCACCGTGAAGGTGCGTGACAAAATCGTGGCGGACGGATTGAACGACTCGGAATTTGATGTGTGCAAGACGGGCGTTCACCTCGATGCGGTGTCGTTCAATGAGATCACGTCAAAGGAGGACACGATTTTGATTGACATGCGAAACCATTACGAGAGTGAGGTGGGGCATTTCAAGGGGGCGATTACCCCGGACGTGGATACCTTTCGCGATGAGATTGAGGTGGTCGAAGGCCTGCTTGAAGGGAAGAACGACCGCAACATCGTCATGTATTGTACCGGAGGCATCCGGTGCGAGAAAGCTTCGGCTTGGCTCAAGCACAAAGGTTTCCCGAACGTCCATCAACTGGAAGGAGGGATCATCGAATACACAAGACAAGTCCGGGATCAAGGGCTCGAAAACCGGTTCATCGGTAAGAATTTTGTCTTTGATGAACGCCTGGCGGAGCGCATCACAGAAGACGTAATTGCCGAGTGCCACCAATGCGGAACGCCTTGCGATGACCACACGAATTGCAGCAACGTCGGGTGCAACTTGCTATTCATTCAGTGTCCCAACTGTGCAACGAAGTACGAAGGAACGTGCGGAACGCGCTGCCAAGAAATCATCCTCCTTTCGGAGGAGGAACAACGTGCACTTCGGAAAGGCAAGAAAGACAGCGCCCGTATTTTCAATAAAGGCAGGCTGCGGGGGGCGGAGAACGATTAAGGGGTGTACTCGATTGCTCCGTCGAGGATGTAATTCATCTGGTACACATCGTCCGCGTTCAGCCTGAATTTTCCGGCGAACGTAAGCCGCTCATCGGTTTGGTAAACGCGTGGTGATTTGCCCGTAAATCGCAAATCAATCACAGACTCGGGGCCTGCGCCACCGCAGAAGAAACAGTTGGCAAACGGGTAGCGGCTCAAGACATAGAAATCCTCATCCAAATCCACCGGGATCATGTAACCGGTGATGTGAACTTCCTCTCCCTGCAAGGCATTGACACTGCTGCCGAATGTGGGCTTCCAGTAGTAGGCGTCCAACTCCTCGACATACACATCCTTGAATTCGACATCTTCGAGCATCCGCCAGGTGAGCTCTGCATAGGATGCTGTCTCGGATGGGGCTGCTTCTTCGAGTCGGAGCTCAGGGGTCAAAGACGCGGCTTTTATCGTGGATACAGTTCGCTCGCCCGCCAAGGTGGGATGACAATAAGAGCTCAAATCCAGCATGCTCACAGTGAGCAATCCCAGGAATCCCAGGCCCCAAACGGAGCGTCGTTGAAAGCGAGTAGGTGCGGATTTTCGGAGCTTCATGCTGATTCGGATAACGTACGAGAGGTGTCTAATTTCATGGCTGAGATGCCGGGGATGGCTGCCGCTATGAGCCCGACAAAGATAGCCATTCCGGCCAGGACCCATTCATTGGGTAACACAGCCAAGCTGCCCCAGTCGTAGCGGAATTTGTTTTCGATCAATT
>JBMSHA010000319.1:0-2446 GCA_049416245.1 Flavobacteriales bacterium
CCAAGCTACAGCCTTGGGCGCACGCTCTTGTGTTGGACTGCGGTCGTAAATGATGGCCGATAGGTTGGGTAGCGGATGACTTTCCAATTCAGTGTGTAATAAAAAAGCACCCGCGATATAGCAAACGGCTTTCACATCGCCGTAATCCGCGATAGCATATTCTTCCATGAATTCGTGCATGGCTGCTGAACTGGCGTTCAGTGATTTGCGAAGCAACACATCGGGAATGAAAACATCCATCCCTTGGTTTCCCCAAAATTCCATCTGCGCCTTGCATCCCGAACTCGTGCCGCCAAAACCGTTCATGATGAGGAGGGCGGTTTTCTCATGTGTCGGAACACTCGAATCTAGCTGCACCCAATGTTTCGCCCACAGAACCGGGGCTTGCGAGAAACCAAAAAGAATCAGAAGGCCAATAATCCGACTGGGCATGCCAACAAAGTACGACAAACCCCAAGAATAGGTGCGATCACAACGGCTGAATCGGCCAGGTTCCAGCGAGAGATGCCGTTACAAAATCAGTAGAATACACACCTTCTTCCCGCAAAGGCAAGCTGCATGAGAACGTCATAGCTTCGAATCCGGCAAATGTGCTTCCACCTTCAACACCTTGAATGGATTGAACCTCAAACCGCCACTGTTCTTGGTCTGCTTCTTCGCAGCTCAAAGAGGAACTGAACCAAATGCCATCTGCATCTCGGTACCGCAATTCCATCCAGGCTGTCGCATCCGTAAGCCCGGGCATAACCATCAGATTTCCCCATAATTCCGAGGGCAGATCTTCCGTGCTATCAGCATACCATTCAAACCGGCGACTCACGAAAAACTCCCCGTAAGGATGGTTCTGTCCGCCTGGCTCGAGCTTGATATCGAGGGAAACTTCCTCGTCATTTTCGTCGATGGAAATGACGATCGGTTCATTTCCAACCGATTGGTAATCGATGTTTTCAATTTCCCACGCCCAAGCAACTCCTTCGTCCTCTACTGGTGGAAAAATCGTCGCTGTGTTGCCCTCAATAAAGACCAAAGGAATGTTCGGTAAGACTAGGCTAGAACACCCGGACAGCCCTTCTAATTCAACCATGATTTCTTGTTCGAATTCATCATCCTCATCATCCATCCAATGAACATCAATCTCAATTTCCAAGGCATCATCGTCATTTGCCTCCCAATTCACCGTAGCTGAACCCGCGTTTTCGCCGTTCACAGACCAGTAGCCGTAAGCCAGCCAAAGTTCCGGAATGGTCGCAGTGCCCATCATGTCTTCAGGAAAAGTCGGACGGTGAGCTATTTCACCGGGTGCCCAAACTGATGTTGAATCACCGACGGGCACGTGGTACACGAGTTCCCAAACTTCACCGGTCGCTTCATGAGCATATTGCAAGGCATGATTGACCATGCCTTGGAGCGTGTCGGTCGCATGCACCCAATGTCCGGTCGACTCATTCGCCTCCATGGCAGAGCCGTTGAACACACCTTCAAAAGCAAACTGAGGATTCCATCCATTTGGAGGCGTCAGCGGCACCCGCTTGCAGCTCTCCAATACAGCTAAGACAGCCATCACCCCCATCAACGAGCGCGCACCCGAGACGGCTAAATTCTTATGCATACTTTTCGCCTTCATCGCTGAATTCCGATTTTAAACCACCAAGGGGAAAAGCCCTCTGAGCTGATACCCACAGATTCCATTTGTGCATTAGGATGTTCAACGGGACCAAATTGGCCCAACAAAAGCCATTCCGGAGCTACCGACCAGTCAATCCGAAGGCCTGCGTGCCATTTTACAGGATTGTACTCTGTCACCAATCCCCATTCTCCTGAGGATTCAAGTGAGGCCCATTCGAAAGCATCCGCATTCCATGTACCCACATCCAATCGCCGAGCCAAATCATACTGCAAGGTTGCCGTGATCCCCGCTGCTAATCGATGTCCGATGGGGTACATGACTCCCAGGGTACCTTGAGTCAACAATCCTCGCTCCGTATGGACACGTTTCAATTCATCCGATGCTCCCACTGTGGTCCCCGGATGCCAAGCTGACCATGCCACTTCTTCGGAAGTCAATCCCAAACCAATTACTCCTTCTAGGCGCACCGAACCAACATGCGTAAGCTCGCGAGGGATTTCCAATAGCACTGTCTGTGAGACCATTTCATACGAAATGCGCAATGGTATCATGCTCCGATTTGGCAGGATTGTCGTCGACTCGAGACGATTCATCGGCATGAGGTTGCCCTTTTCACGTATGTCCGAAAGTGCTCCGAGAATTGGAGGCAGTGGACGGACACGCTGGTGCTCTCTTACTGTCGTGGTGAGCAAGACTAATTCGACATCTTCCGTTGTCGACACGTTGATTTCGGTCGCTTGTCCGAACCCATCAGGTGTTTCCAGTAAGACGCGATCTTTGGGGACAACACCTTCCGATGCGAACTCTCGCTCCGCTTCA
>JBMSHA010000320.1:0-2433 GCA_049416245.1 Flavobacteriales bacterium
AGAACACACCGGATCGCATCGAAATTAAGAAGTACAACCCGGTGTTGCGCAAGTACACCGTCCACAAAGAGATAAAATAAGCTGAGCCATGGCAAAGAAAACAGTAGCATCGCTCCAGACAGGTGGCGGAAAGCAACACACGAAAGTGATTAAAATGGTACGCAGCGGAAAAACTGGTGCGTACACATTCAAAGAAGAGGTCGTCCACAATGACGACGTCAAGGCGTGGTTGGATCGCGACTAAACCGCTGGACCCGCAGACGATAGAATTGGGCCGATCTCCAGCGGAGGCGGCCCTTTTTTTATCCTGTATCTTTCGAACCATCTCTTGACTCATGAGTTTTTTCAAGCGCATTTTTTCTGGCAAACAAAAGGAGAGCCTGGACAGCGGACTCGAGAAGTCACGTACCAACGTTTTTCAAAAACTCACCAAAGTGTTCACGGGCCGTCGTCGGGTCGATGAAGACTTGATGGATGAATTGGAGGAGGCCTTGATTACAGCTGATGTCGGGGTGGAGACGACCATGAAAATTTTGGACCGTCTTCGCAAGCGGGCGCGTTTCGAGGCGTATGCCGAGGTGGATGAGCTCTACACCATGTTGCGCGAGGAAATTGCGGGGCTGTTCGCAGATTCTGCTCCATCGGGGTCTGTCGATGTGAATGGATCCAAACCGCACGTGGTCATGGTCGTTGGCGTCAATGGCGTGGGAAAAACCACTTCCATCGGTAAAATGGCGTGGCGTCATCAACAAGATGGGAAAAAAGTAATTCTCGGAGCGGCCGACACATTCCGCGCTGCAGCCATCGATCAATTGAAGATCTGGGCCGAACGAGCGGGTGTGGACATCATTGCCCAGCACATGGGAGCGGATCCAGCAGCTGTGGCGTTTGACACGCTCGAAGCTGCGGTTTCCCGGCAGTCGGATGTGGTCATCATTGACACCGCGGGACGATTGCACAACAAACGAGGATTGATGGAAGAGTTGACGAAGATTCGGCGTATCATGGATCGCATTGTTCCGGGTGCACCGCATGAAGTGTTGCTGGTATTGGACGGCTCAACGGGGCAAAACGCGGTGGAACAAGCGAAACAATTCACATCCGCCACAGATGTGACGGGTTTGGTGCTGACCAAACTGGACGGCACCGCCAAAGGGGGCGTGGTGCTCGCGATTTCGGATCAATTGAGTATTCCCGTGCGCTTCGTGGGCATCGGTGAAAAGATGGAAGACCTTCAGGATTTTGAGATGATTGAATTCATCGACAGTTTGCTGCCGGCCAATTGGGAGGACGGTGCACAAGCAGCCCAACATTGAAGCAACACCCAAAATGAGAACCCGTACCACCCGCGCTCGCAAAGTGAATGTAGTCACCCTCGGCTGTGCCAAGAATATTTTTGATTCTGAGGTACTCATGGGCCAGTTGCGGGCGAATCAATTCGAAGTCGAGCACGAAAGCAAAAAAGACGACGCGGGCATTGTCATCGTGAACACATGCGGTTTCATCGAAAGTGCCAAGCAGGAAAGCATCGACACCATCATCCAATTTTCCGAAGCGAAAAAGGCCGGATTGGTCGATCGAGTCTACGTGACCGGGTGCCTCTCGGAACGTTACAAAGACGAGCTCAGCGAAGGGATTCCTGAAGTTGATGCGTGGTTCGGAACGCGCGATTTACCGCGTTTGCTCAAAACTTTAAAGGCGGACTACAAAAAGGAATTGGTCGGAGAACGTTTGCTCACCACCCCTGCACATTACGCGTATTTGAAAATTGCAGAAGGCTGCGATCGTCCATGTGCCTTCTGTGCTATCCCATTGATGCGCGGTAAGCATGTGTCCACGCCGATGGAGGATTTGGTTCAACAAACAAAAAGTTTGGTAGCCAACGGGACGCGCGAATTGATTCTCATCGCGCAGGATCTGACTTACTACGGCCTGGATTTGTACAAGAAGCGCGAGTTGGCACAACTGGTCGATCGATTGAGCGATGTTGAAGGATTGGATTGGATTCGCTTGCATTATGCGTTTCCCACGGGCTTCCCGATGGATGTGTTGGACGTCATGGCGGCGAAGCCGAATGTGTGCAACTACCTCGATATGCCTTTGCAGCACGCGTCAGATGACATCTTGAAATCCATGCGCCGCGGCATTACGCAAGAAAAAATGGACCGGCTCATCGGCGACATTCGGAATCGTGTTCCTGAAATCGCGTTGCGCACGACATTAATATGCGGATTTCCCGGAGAAACAGCGGCGCATCACGATGACATGTTGCGTTGGACCGAGCGCATGCGTTTCGAACGCGTAGGATGCTTTACTTACTCGCACGAGGAAAATACGCACGCTTACACCCTGCAAGATGATGTTCCGGAAGAGGTGAAAAAGAAGCGCGTTGAGGCGATCATGGAGCAACAAGCGGGAATTTCGTTCGAATTG
>JBMSHA010000321.1:0-2421 GCA_049416245.1 Flavobacteriales bacterium
GGCCGATGCGGTCCAACAATTCCAGCACGTCGTGTTGGATTTGTACGTCCAGGGCGGCGACGCTTTCGTCCAACACCACAAACTCCGGTTCCATGGCCAAGGCCCGGGCGATGACGATGCGTTGCCGCTGTCCGCCGCTGAATCCGCCAGGGTATTTCTCGGCGTCGCTGGATTCCAGCCCGACCTCTTCGAGCAATCGATGCGCACGGTTCGTGGCCTCCGTCGGTTTTACACCCACATGGAGCAGGACTTCCTCCAAGGCGCTTCCGACGGTGAGCTTGGGATTCAGTGCCGAATATGGATCTTGAAAAACCAATTGGGCACGGCTGCGGAGCCGGGCCATGCTCGAACGGTTGGCGGGATTTACCGCTTCTCCGCCGAAGGTGATGTCACCCGAAGTGACGGGGAGCATGCCGATGAGCATGCGGCCAAGCGTTGATTTGCCGCTTCCACTCTCGCCAATCAGTCCGACCCGCTCTCCGCGGTCGATGGACAGGCTTACGTCCCGGACTGCACAGAAATCTCCGTACCATTTGGACGCATTGACCGCCTGAACCAAAGGCGAACCGGACGGGGTGCGTTGTTGAAAGCGACGGATATCTCGGGCACGGAGCAACGCTTGCGTGTAGGGATGGGCCGGTTGTTCCAGCACGGTATTGACCTCGCCGGATTCGACAATGCGTCCGTCCTGCATCACCAGCACCCGGTCGGCTATGACGTGAACGACATCGAGGTCGTGGGTGATGAAAATGACGGCCATTTTCCGTTGTCCCTGAACCTTTTTCAATAGGGCCAAAATGGACTTTTGCACCGTGGCATCCAACGCGGTCGTGGGTTCATCGGCGATGAGCACTTCCGGGTCAGCGGCCAAGGCCAAGGCAATCATGACCCGCTGCTTTTGACCTCCGCTCATTTCGTGCGGGTACTTTTCGAATGCGGCTTCCGGCTCAGGGAGCTCAACTTCCTTGAGCAGGGCCGTTGCGCAGGTGCGCGCTTCGGATTTCGAGCATTGGCGGTGGACCATAGCGGTCTCGGCCACTTGCCACCCGACGCGCATTGACGGATTCAAAGACGACATCGGATCTTGGAACACCAAACTCAGCCCCCGCCCAAGTGGGGCGTTGCTGGGGAAGCCCGCCTCAGCCCATACAACACCCGAGGGCACATGCGAGCACCGACCTTGGGTAATGCGACCCCCGCGCGGGAGCAACCCGGCGATGGCGGAGCAGGTGACGCTTTTTCCCGAACCGCTCTCGCCCACGATGGCGAGGATTTCCCCATGCTGCAAACGGAAGTCCACCCCATGAACCACGTCGTTTTCACCAAACGAAACGGTCAGGGATTCGACCTTCAGCAGCGGAGCGTCGGGCATGGGCAGTTTAGAGGGTGCCTCGGGTTTCCTGTTCGCGTTCAATGGCTTCAAACAGGGCCTTGAAGTTGCCTTTCCCGAAGGATTTGGCGCCTTTGCGCTGGATGATTTCGAAGAACATGGTCGGTCGGTCGACCACAGGCTTGGTGAAGATCTGCAGCAAGTACCCTTCGTCATCACGGTCGATGAGGATGCCCAATTCACGCAGGGGTTGCAGGTCTTCATCGATTTCGCCAACGCGGTCCAAGACCGTGTCGTAATAGGTGCTTGGAACCCGCAGGAATTCAATGCCGCGGCGCTGCAATTCGGTCACCGTTTCGATGATGTTGGACGTGGCCACGGCGATGTGCTGGACACCGGCGCCTTCATAGAAATCGATGTACTCCTCGATCTGGGATTTCTTTCGGCCTTCCGCGGGCTCGTTGATGGGGAACTTGATGCGTCCGTTGCCGTTGGACATGACCTTTGACATCAGGGCGGTGTACTCCGTGCTGATGTCCTTGTCATCGAATGAAATCAATTGGGCAAAGCCCATGACACGGGCATAAAAGTCCACCCAGGTGTTCATTTCGCCCCACCCGACGTTTCCGACCATGTGGTCGACGTATTCGAGCCCCACGGATGCCACGGGAACCGAAGGGTTCCACGCTTCATAGCCGGGGAGGAACACGCCGCCGTAATCCTTGCGCTCCACGAACACGTGGATGGTGTCGCCGTAGGTCTCGATGGCACTCAGTACCACCCGGCCGTTGGCATCTTCCCGGACTTCCGGTTCGAAGACACTTACGGCTCCGCGTTGGGTGGTTTCCACGTAGCTCTTCGCTGCGTCGTCCACCCACAAGGCCACAGCTTTGACGCCGTCGCCGTGCCGGTTGATGTGGTCGTTGATGGGACCACCGGCTTGGAGGGGCGAGGTCAGCACCAGGGTGATTTTGTCTTGACGCAGCACATACGAAACGCTCGTTTTGTTCCCGGTTTCGAGGCCGGAATACGCAAGGGGTTTGTAGCCCCAAGCGGTCATGTAGTAGTACGCGCTTTGCTTGGCGTTTCCA
>JBMSHA010000322.1:0-2411 GCA_049416245.1 Flavobacteriales bacterium
ACCCCAATTCACCTTGTTGCCACAGCATTTTGGGGCCTGGAGCACACAGGAGAAAGGCATGTGCCAATGCAATTCGCTCCATGGCAGTCTCAAATTCTTGAATGTTGTAGCCGTTATTGCTCGCTCCGTAGGCTTGCACTTCATGGGCAAACCGTTGCTCGTCGTGGCTTTCGAAATAGGTCAAGAGGTTCGGCCAATTCCAACCACGGTTGCTCCATACGCCCCAGTTGAGGTCGCCTCCATAGCCCATGGTAGCCTGGGTGTAGGCATTGGTCATTTTGCCCCAAAGCATGAAGCCGCCATTGGCCAAAACAGTCTCTTCTGCATTGCTGCCTAAATGCTCCAATATGATATACGTCCCTGGGTTTTGGGACCAAATGTGGTTGCCGTATTCAAACAAGATTTCGATTCGGCTTTGGTCGAACAGGTTCCATTGCCCGACGTCGGTACCACTGAATGTTTGGGTGAGGCCTTTGCTGAGGTCAATGCGGTAGCCGTCAAAATGGTATTCGTCGAGCCAATAGTCAAAGATGCGCTTCCAATGTTCAACGGTCCAGGGATCGCTGTGATTGAAGTCGTAGCCCGGTGAAAAAGGGTGCACGGCCGCTTCGTTGAACCAAGGATTATCTGGAGCGACAGACCCGTCGGCATCTTGATACATGCGAATCATGGGGTCTAATCCAAAGCTGTGATTGGGCACGATATCCATGATGACAGCAATCCCGCGTTCATGGGCAGCATTGATAAGGCTTTTGAGCAGCTCGCCCGTGCCATAGTACTTGTCCGGTGCCAATCGGAAACTGGGATTATAGCCCCAGCTCAAGTTCCCATCAAATTCGCTCACGGGCATCAATTCAATGGCATTGATTCCCAACCACTCCAAATAATCCAACCGTTCGATGACATCTAGGTAAGTCTGACCTTCATCGAAGTCTCGAATCAGCAATTCATAAACAACCAACTTGTCCTGAGAGGGACGAATAAAATCTTGGTCGGTCCATTCAAATTCAACTGGAACAGTCCTGAAAACACCATTTGGCCAGTTGGCTTGACCGAACGGAAACGAAGGCATATTTGGGAAATGGTCTTGTGGAATATAGCCGTCGTTCCATGGGTCTATAATGAGCTCAGCGTAAGGATCGCCAACTTCTAGCGAACCCTCAATCAAAAAGTGATAACGCCAATTTTGAAAGCCATTTAATCCATTCACCTGAAGCCAATGCCTCGTGCCATCCAAGGATTGATTCATCAATGACGCATCATTGATCGCGAATCCGTTAAAATCCCCGCGTAAATGGACGTAGTTTTTACCTGGAGCACGCAATTGGATAATGGCAGACGTTGGTGATAAAACGTTCACGCCGTCCACAATGCCATCAGGAGGATCTTGGATCAGCGGTGCTTGCCCGAGGCTTATTGCAGTCACGAACACTGCAGTGATTGCGATAATTGCGCGGGTAAAAAGCATAGATGAATTTACGCTCCACAAAGCTTCAAAACAAAAACGCCCGCTAATGCGGGCGCTCATTTGTTGCGGAGGCTGAGGGATTCGAACCCCCGGTACCTTGCGGTACGCCGGTTTTCAAGACCGGTGCAATCGACCAACTCTGCCAAACCTCCGTGCGGGTGCAAATTTACGGCATTCCTTTCAAAATGTTTCGTAATCCGCATTCAAATCAACAGCACGTTGAACTAGAGGGAATTAGATTCACCTCATTTGAATGATAATAAATATTATGTTAAATAGAATAGAGAACAGAAAAGGGACCGAGTGGTCCCCTTCACTGCAATGGTTTGTTGGAAAGTTTACTTGAGCAATCCACTCATCTTGAGCATCAACTCGTCTTGGCCTGTTCGCGCGTAGATGTCCCGCAACGAACGGATGGTATCAATGTCTTCAGGATTGACTTCGTGTGCAGCTTCCAAGAACGGACGCGCTTCCATGAATGTTTCTTTGGCTGCATCCTCAAGAGCCTTTTGTTCAGCACTTTCTGCCTTGGTCATTCGGGGCTTCCACATATCGTTCGCTGCGTTGATCCCTTGAACGGCCTCGTTGAAATACATCGCGCCAAGGTTGTAGTTCGCATCAAAATATGAAGCATCCAACTCGAGCGCTTTGAGGTAAGCTTCTGCGGCGAGATCCGATTTGCCCAAGTTGTCATAGACGCTTCCCAGGCTGAACCATAGGATTTCATTGGTAGGATCTCCTTCTGCTGCGAGTTTCAAGTTGTTTTCGGCTCGCTCGTAGTCCTTGCTTTCGAGGTAAATATTGAGCTCTTCGATAATCAAACTTTGCTCACGTGGGAACAATTCACGCGCGGCTTGGAGTTCCGTCAACGCCTCCTCCACGCGTCCATCTTGACGAAGCAAATTGGCCACAAAGAGGTATACGTTTGGCACTTGGTAACCAA
>JBMSHA010000323.1:0-2409 GCA_049416245.1 Flavobacteriales bacterium
CTTCCCGCTCCGGGTCAGGTGCGGGTTCGATTGAGCGCAACGGGTGACGATGCCAAATTGCTTGTGGACCGAGCATATTCCGAATTCCTGAGCCTGGCAGGGGACCATGTTGTGGCTGAGGAGGACAAACCTTTGGCGCAGGTATTGGTGGAAGCCTTGACGAAATCGGGGGCAACGGTGGCGACCGCTGAATCCTGCACGGGCGGAACCATCGCCTCGAGAATCACAGCAATATCCGGGTCGAGTGCAGTTTTTCAGGGCGGGGTGGTTGCGTACGCCAACGAGGTGAAGTGTCGGCTCCTTGGGGTCTCGGAGGATGACTTGCAGGCGCATGGCGCAGTCAGTGAGCCCGTGGTTCGACAAATGGCCGCGGGAGCACGGGAACGGTTCGGTACTACTTACGCATTGGCAACATCCGGCATTGCTGGACCTACAGGGGGAACAGCTGAGAAACCCGTGGGTACCATTTGGATTGCGTTGGCATCCGAAAAGGGCACTCAAACACGGCTGTTGCAGTTGGGCAATCACCGTGGCCGCAACATCGATCGGACGGTATTGGAGTGCTTGGCTTGGTTGGTTCGTGCATTGAAGGAGCAGAATTCGCAGAGAAGTTGATTGCAGTGTTGGAATGAAGCAATTTCTTTCGTTTCTTTGCCGTCCGAAAAAAGCTAAGCTATGAGCCGCGTATGTCAACTTACAGGTAAGAAGGTAATGGTTGGAAACAACGTTTCCCACTCCAAGCGTCGCACGAAGCGTACGTTCTACCCAAACTTGCAAAAGAAGCGTTTTTACAACGCAGAAGATGGAACGTACATGACTTTGCGTGTTTCTACCTCAGCCATGCGCACCATCAGTAAGATGGGATTGAAGGCGGCGATTGCCCAAGCAAAAGCAAAAGGAACTTTCGTAGAGGCTTAAACCTTACGCGATATCCGTTCAGGTGGAACCTGGACATAAAAAAACCCGCCAACTGGCGGGTTTTTTTGTTTCAATCAATTTAAGATTTCGTTCTGGTCATCAGTTGTTGCCCAAAATCAAAGGCAATCCGTCTTTTGCTGAGCCGATGACCACGATTTTAGAATTGGGGCTGTTCGCGAGCGCAGAGGTCGCTTCAATGCCTTTCCACTTCAACAATTCTTGGCTGATTCCACGGGAAACAATTTCTTGGTAGTCCCGGATGCCTTCCGCTTCGATGCGCATCCTTTCCGCTTCTTTCGACGCTTTTTCCAATCGGAATTCGTATTCCAACGACTCCTGCTCCTGCTGTAGCTTTCGCTCAATCGCTTCTTCGAGCTTCTTGGGCAGTCGGATATTGCGAATCAATACGTCGTTGAGCTGCAGGTAGTTTTCTGACAATTTCAACCGCATGCGCTCGTCGATTTCATCTTGAATTTCTTCGCGCTTGGTGGTGTTGAATTCTTCGGGCAGGTATTTGGCGATGACTTCCCTCGCCACGGAACGCATGGCCGGAACGACCACTTTTTCTTCGTAGTTCTTCCCCCGTTCAATTTCGAGGAGACCGAGCTGACTGAAATCAGGCTGGTAGAATACGGTCATGTCCATTTCGATTTTGAGCAAGTTGGAACTCAGGACTTCAAGGCGTTCCATGCGCTCCTTTTGTCGAATTTCGTATTCGTACACCTTGTTCCAAGGTGCTTTGAAATGAAAACCAGAACTCATGGGATCTTCGGAGGGGTCAATGCCATCTCCGAATGTATGAAAGAGCAGGCCAGCATATCCGGAGGGAATGGTGACGGTCAGTGAGCCCCATAATAAGAGTACAGGAGCAAAAGCAAGAACGAGGTAGAGGAGGCGCCGCATGTTCGCGGGGTTGGGTTGTTGTGACATGCAGCCAATTTACGCTTTCTGCACAGCTTCACGGGCTCAGCATCAGGAATTTCATAAAAATTGGAGACTCGCTCAATAGCCCAATGCTCTGCGACGCACCACCCATTCGAT
The DNA here is from genome assembly GCA_049416245.1 of Flavobacteriales bacterium. Classification (GTDB taxonomy): domain Bacteria; phylum Bacteroidota; class Bacteroidia; order Flavobacteriales_D; family Sanyastnellaceae; genus UA16. The sequence goes on from JBMSHA010000323.1 coordinate 1,960, forward strand.
GCTCAATAAGAGCAAGCAGAGAATAAGCCACACCCACCAGTCGACCGCGTCTTGCAGGGTCGTCTGTTCATGCAAGATGACCGAAGGGATGCCTTCCTGTTGCATGCGGGCCACTACGCTTTCAGAAGAAGTAGCTGCCAATGGCCCTAAAAACCCACCTCCGGTCAAATTCCCGATTCGGGTGAGCATACCGAAGTCGGCTGCAAGGCTGATTTGCTCGATGGGTTTGTCTTCAACAATGATGTTGCCAGATGACGTGTATTCTGTCCCTTGCAAGTTGCACGCAGCCTCCCATTGGTAGGGACCTTCTGGCATTCTTCCGAAATCTGCCGAATAACCACGGGAAGCGGGCAGCATGGTTTGGGAGAAAACTTGGCCGCGTTCGTCGGTGAGTGCCAACTGAATGGTGGCATCTGCCGTGGGATTCCAAGCCGCATCGAATGCTTGCGC
>JBMSHA010000324.1:0-2408 GCA_049416245.1 Flavobacteriales bacterium
CACCACCGTTTTTGCAGATAAATTTGATGTCGACAACGACCCGGAGCATGTGGTGCTTGACTTCAAAGAAAGTCGCGTAGTTGACATGTCGGCCATTGAAGCCCTGAACCGTCTCACCGCGCGATATGCTGAAGCTGGGAAAAAGGTCCATTTGCGTGCACTCAGCGCGGATTGCAGGGCAATACTGGATAAGGCTGAAGCAATTATTGAAATCAACCACCTCGGAGAAGATCCCACCTACAAAGTTCTGCGAAACGCCGAAAACGCCTAGCCCACCCGGTCAATCCATCACCGGAGCAATGATCGCCCGAGCCGTGAGGTGCGATTCGATGTCCGTCCGGTCCATGCGTTGCTGTCGAAACTTTCCCGCATGGTACAAGGGTGCTTGGTTCGCATAAAACGGACTGAACGGATTGCCTGATTGACCCGTGGGTAAAATGCTCTGAGAACCCGCAACATCTGCGAAATCAATGCCAATGCGCATGGAAGGTCCCGAAAACACCTCGTAATCGACGGCTTGCTTCAATTTGAATTCGTACTTATTCAATGCGTCTTTCGCAGCGGGCACCTCAAACGGTCCCACGTTGAGCCAGTCGCCCAGAACCGGTACGTCTTTCATCGCGTGGCGGTGCGTGACCGCATGCAAACGGCCGTAGCGCCATGTCGCCGGGTCCGGCCCCAACGTTTCGGCCAAATCCACTCGCGCCGACTCCAGTGCTGCGGTCAAGACCTCAGACGCCGATTCCACCTCCGACGTGCGGACGTCATCCCACCAAGGCGAGGAAGGGTTCGCCAACAAACGTGGGAAAGAATTCTCACTTACAATGGTTTTGTGCCAGGCCTCGAATTTTTCTTCGGCTGATCCGTCAGAAACGGCAGTTTCAAATTCATCGAACATGGCCCCGCGAATGGTTCGGTACATCCAGCGATAGTAAAGCGTCGGTTCCGTATCATCCACGCCATGAGCGCCATCCCACCCCTTCAGTTCCGGCGCAGCATCCCCAGTCAACCCCAACATCAAGGCCGCATTTTCCCTGTACACCAACGATCGGTCGTCGAGCTGGATTAGTTGAGCCGCCTCTACAGTCCAATCGTCTTTGGGTGCAGAGAGTGCATTGAAAATACCCGCCGCCCGCGTATTACCTGAATAATAATGCCCCGGATAGCGAATGGAATCGAATGCGGGCTCGGGTGCATTGTTCGCGGAATACACAAATCCTCGGTCAGGGTTTACGAGTTGTGGATTCATGTCGAACGCATACCAACCGGTCGGATCGTTGGCCGGATCGGAACCGTCGATGGCGGTTTTGGTGTCGACGTGATCAGGGCGAATGGGCAACCGTGCACTCGCCCACCAGCCGATGTCGCCGCGAGCGTCGCCGTACATCAAGTTCACTCCGGGCGCGGTGATCATCGCCGCATGGGTTGCGAACTCCTCGATTCCGTGGCCGCGTGAGAATCCGTAAAACGCCTCGTGGATTCGATTTTCCGGATGCTGCGTGAAAGTCCACCACATGGCCAAGTTGTCTTCCAGTAGCGGCCCGTGATGCGTCTTTCGGACATCAAAACTTACCGATTCACCGCCGGCGACCTCAATGGTCTCCTTCTGGATTTCGACGGGAAGCCACTCACCGCCGTGGAGGTACCGGTCGCCGTCGATTGTTTCCCGGTAAAAGTCGATGTCGTCGTTCACAAACATCGTGATGCCCCAAGCATGGTCGCGGGTGTGACCGATGGCCGGGAAGGGCAAACCGGCAAGGTGATTGCCGTAGTATTCCAATTCCGGGGTCACGATGTGGGCTTCATACCAAACCGATGGCGAAGCGTATGCCATGTGCGCATCATTGCAGAAAACAACCCGGCCCGATGCCGTCCGCTCTCCGCTCAGCACCCATGCATTCGAACCCAACCATTGCGGCACCGGCCTGAGGGCATCGAGAAGGTGAGCACGTGTGGCCACGCCTGAAATATCCCCTAACACGGAATCATGTGCGGTGGGGATGCGCGTAAATCCCGCTTGGTCTAACGCCAAATCCGATGCATACTTCGCGTCGAGGTGATGCTTCATCCAATCCAAAATCGGCTCGGTCTTGATGTGGATCGCAAAAGAGTACGCCATGAATCCGGTTGAACAAAAAACGTCCCGAACCGTGAACGGACGCGGATCAGCACCCACAAGTAGGTATTCCAATGGTCGATTGTCCTCCGCAATGAAGGCATTGAGTCCCGCGAGGTATTGGCTCATCGCGGCTTGGATGTGCTCAGGTGCCGAAGCTTCAAAATCTGCTGCCGTGCGGACCGCCGCCTCTCGCATGCCCAAGGTTCGGAGGTACCGATCGTTTTCAATCATGTCGGCACCCAGCAACGCAGCAAGCTCCCCTGCCCCAGCTCGACGCAGCAAATCCATT
>JBMSHA010000325.1:0-2395 GCA_049416245.1 Flavobacteriales bacterium
GGGTTTTAAAACGGCCTGAGTCTAGAGGGTTTCCGGTCACGGCCGCATGGCCCGGATCTGCGGTAAACGTGCTATCCAGGCCGTTGTTTCGGAACAAGTAATCACTGAATTGCAGCCCGGCCTCGCCGTGACAGTGGAAGCAGTCTCCGCCGAATTGACCCCCGGGTGTGGTTTCGGGATCGCCACCTTCCCGCAAGAAGATTTCATATCCAGCAAATTCCTGATCGGTCAAATTGGTCTCGCCCCGGCGCCACTGATCGAATTTTGAATCGGCCGATACCATGGTTCGGAGGAATTGTGCAATGGCTTTAGCAACCAACTCCGGTGTGATCACCCGGTCGGTGAACGCCACTTCAAATAAGTCCGGATAAACGTCAGAGGACTGAAGCCGAGCGACAGCATCTTCCCAGGGCAACGCCATCTCGTCCGGATGCGATACCGGCTCCAGAATCTGTTCTTCCAATGTCACCGCCCGGCCATCCCAAAAGTAAGAGGGAGCCCAACCGATGTTGATGATCGCCATGGCATTGCGGATGCCCTGAGCACCCGTGATGCCGGTGCTGTATGGATTGGGATCGGCAAAGCTTGCTGCAGGCAAATGGCAAGAGCCACAGCTCATGCTGTAGTCTGCAGAAAGTGATTTTTCCCAAAAAAGCATGCGACCCAACTCGATTCCTTCCTCAGTCAAGGGATTATCTTCGGGAATATCCATCGGCGGGAAAAACGGCGGGATCTCCAATTCGTAAGGCGTGGCCGCCGGATTGCAGTCGGCGGTTTCACAGATGGGTTCCGAGCAGCGATCGCAACCGGTGGTGAACATGACCGCCCAAATCAACACGATGCTATGTACCGGCCAGTGCTTCATTCCATGAATTCCAAAGTCCAAGCGTCGACCAGCAAATCCATCATGCGAGCGCCCAAGCTGTCACCGTTTGAATTGTGTGTTACGGGATCCACGGCGATGTCGATGGAATCGTCCGTCCCAATGAGGGCCCGAGATGCATCGAGCGTAAGCAGGGCCGGTGTCACTTCCTGGCTCTTCACTTCAACGGGCTCATTCAACTCAAAGGTGACCGTTCGATAGCTCGCATCCGTGCCGCAATGGTACGATACGGGTTCGAGTAGCTGTGAGCCGGGATCGATGGCATATTTTCCTTCGTACTTCACAAAAATGTATCCTGAAGCCCACGTCCAAAACATGCCCGCGGACCCCAAAACACTCAGCGGATGATCATTCGGATAAGATGCTGGGTCAATGTCGGTATTGATTTCTGGCGGAATTCCAAGGCCGAAACGCACAGCGTCATAGGTGCCCGCGGGAAATGTGCTGACCATTTTTTGGGCGTGGATGCTGTAATCCAACAGGAAAACATCATCCGATTCCACCCATTCTCCGGAAGCATTGCGCAGGGCGATCGGCGCAACATACGCTTGAAGGTTATCCAAGCGCAACGGATGACCGAGGTGATCTGTAACCACTTGTCCCAACGTGTAAGGATCGCCACCCCAGGTCAATGCGGTTTCCATACGGAATGTACCCGGTAAGGGCACGACGTCCTCTTTCCGGAGGAGGTTGCATGAAATGGCCGACATGGTTAGGAAGGCGATGTAAAGGCGTAGGGCAGAATTCATTTACAGACGTTGTATCTCAAAGGTAAGACGCCTATTTTAGGCAGACGATGCACGAACTTCAAAAAAAGGTTGAAAACGAGGACACTTTCGAGCGTCAAGGGTTCAAAATCATCAAAGCCTCTGCGGGGTCGGGTAAGACATATCGATTGGTTCGAGATTACCTCGCCTGTTCTTTGTGGGAAGATCAGCCGCATTTTTTCAAGCACATCTTGGCCATCACTTTTACCAATAAGGCGGCCCAAGAAATGAAGGATCGCATCTTGAAAGACGTGCGCGAAGTCGCCGAGGGAAAAGGAAACATGCGTGAATCCCTGCTGAAGGTGATGCCCATTGACGCTCCAACATTACAGCGGCGGGCACGGGCGTTGTCGGAAACGATGATGCATTACTATGAGGACTTCAGCGTGATGACCATCGATAGTTTTGTAAATCGGCTGGTGAGGAGTTTCGCGAAGGACCTCAAATGGGAAGAGGACTTTCAAATCGAGTTGGACGAGGCGGCATTGATTGACGAGGCTGTCTCGCGTTTGCTCTCGCGTATTGGTAAACCGGGGGAGGAAGCGTTGACGGCGATGTTGGAAGGTTTTGTTCGACAGCAAGTTGAAGAAGAGGCCAATGTCAACTTTCGAAGTTTGCTCACCAAATTTGGAAAGCAGGTCACGAAGGAAAGCATGCAAGGTGCTTTGAATGTGCTGGATCCGGAGGTTTGGACGCCCGAGGCGCTTGAGTCGTATCGAAAACGGCAATACAAGGCCCTCCAAAG
>JBMSHA010000326.1:0-2395 GCA_049416245.1 Flavobacteriales bacterium
ATCCGTTTCAACTCCACATTCCTTAGGCTCCCTCACATCCGCATAGGCCACCAACTCAAAACCGTCTTTGCGGTGAATCATTTCCATATGCCGCTTGCCAATGTGGCCGGCACCGATGACTGCAAATCGTACTGGATTCATGCTGCAAAAGTAGTGCACGTTCAAGCGCATTTAGCGCCTCGAGGAACGGTTGAAAATTCGGTAACCCCAATGCAATTCCACAAACCAAGGTTCACGCTCGCTCTCGTAATACTCCAGCCCGAGAGAAATAGGACCGATGGGGAAATTCGAATGCACCCGGATTCCGGCCATGATGCGGGTGGGTGTGCGGTCACGAAAGGCCGGGCCTTTTTCTGCTTGATAAATTCCCGGAAGCGCATGAAATGCATGAACCTCCGCACGTAAAAAAGCATTTTGGAGCACTTGAATATCCAAAACGCCACCTGCAGCTGCGAAATTCAAGGCGCGGAACGCCTCCAAAAAACGTGCTTTTGAACCGAGCATCGGCGAGTACGCCATGGATTGCGCGAGCGATGATCGATAGGTTGATCGCAAGGGTTCATCCGACAAATTCAAGGCAGCGTGGTAACCCATAGCCAATCGATTGTTCCACAACGGAATCATCTCTGATGCCTCAAACCTGAATCGCAGAAACGCAAGGTTCCTTTGTGATTGAATCCAAGTATCTGAATCTTGATATTCTGCTTCAGATGCACCCACAAACCGCTGAGCACGCACACTGATATACCTCCCCTTTCTGGATAACTGAGGCTCAGAACGCGAATCCATGGACCAATGAATTTCCGTCACGCGACCGCGAAAAGCTTCTGAATCGGAAGTGTCCACGGGATTGAATAACCACTCACGATATGATCGATCCGCAGTGTGCATCTGCAAGAAATCAATCCCCAAAACACCATCAATTCCAGTGGGTACCGACAGCCGCATCCCCGCTTCCCTTTCCTCGGTGATTAAGAATGCTGGCCTGAGTTCTTGAAAAAACGTTGGCACCGATCGGGTGTATTGGAACCGATGCTCCATCAGAAAGAACTCAAGGGCGAAAGGGAAGCTTTGATAAAAATCAAACCGGCTGGATAACTCTCCGGCACTGTAAAAACTGCCGAAATGAAGCCGTCCATGTAGTTTTGAAGGAATCCGTTTAAAACGTTGGTGGGCTATACCTACAAAGCCAAACCCACTTTGGTTGGAGGGGAAACTTCCACCTAGCTCAATGATACGCTCTCTTTCTTCCTCAACTTCCAACTGGACGTCGAAACGTTGAGAAGTCGAATCCCAAAACGCCCGCGGCTGAATCCGCCCGATGTGTTGGTCCGAATCAAGCAAAATCAAATTCTTGCGAAACGTGGCTAATTCTTGCTTCGGCGATTGATTGGTCAGAATCCGAGACGCGTACCGCTCTTGTTGAGTGCTCAAACCGTTGACTTCACAAGAACCAACACGGAATTCTGGAAGGCTCGAACGATACGTTATTCGGTCTGAAAAATCGGAATCACCTTGGCTTATAACTCCCAATAAACCACTGTTTTCCAGTGATTTAAAGCACGCCTCTTCACCTGATTCTATGGCGTTTGAAAACCTTGAAAAATCAAATGTGGAAAGGGTGAGTTCAGGCTCGATGATCACCATGGAATCCGACAATAAATTTGTTGGTTGCACGCGAACAATCAAGGCCTCCAATTGACTCATTAAATCATCTGATCGGACATCAACTGCATCTGACAACACCGATGAAACCAAAATGACGTCCGGACGAAATTCCCTCACCATCACGTCGATGGGTACATTGTTGTACAACCCGCCATCATATAGGGGCTGACCGTTCATCCAAACGGGGGGCAGATAAAAAGGAAACGCCATAGACGCTCGGATGGAGCTCGCTAAATCGCCCGAAGCGAAAACCGTATCGCTTTTGGTCAGAACATTGCTCGCAACACATCGAAATGGAATGTGCAGATCATCGAAATTTTGCTTGCATGCCATGGTCGCAGGAGCCAGTTCTTCCATCAAGGCATAATCGAGGTCAAAGCTCGGCACCAGACTCGATTTCACCATGCGCGGCCCGCCTGACCAACGCAAGTCAAACAATACTGCCGCTGAGGAAGATTCCTTGAACCGGAAACGGTTGGAAGCTTGACCCAGAATGCGATCCTCGAACACGCCGGAGAGCAGCACTTCCTCCATTTCTTCCGGGGTCCAACCGGCTGCATAGTATCCACCGATCAAGGCTCCAATGCTGGTACCAACGATACAATCCACCTGCACGCCTGATGCCTCGAGCGCTTTAAGCACTCCGATATGCGCAGCACCCCGAGCTCCCCCACCCGATAAGACCAATCCAATTTTGGGACGTTCTTGCGACCAGCCCTCAATCGTC
>JBMSHA010000327.1:0-2381 GCA_049416245.1 Flavobacteriales bacterium
TCTTGCTCTTTGGTGACCATCTTATTCACGGGCATGCCGGTCCACGAAGCCACAACGTCTGCGATTTCCATTGCATCCACATCTTCCTTGATCATCTTATTATCCGCATGATTGGCGAGCAACGATGCGCGATCGGCTTGAATTTCTTGATCCAGCTCCTGGATTCGGCCGTACCGGATCTCAGCGACGCGACCGAAATCGCCTTCTCGTTCGGCCCGTTCTGCCTCCAACTTCAAGCTTTCCTTCGTCGCATTCGAGGCGGCAATTCGATCCGCAATTTCCTTTTCGTTTTGCCATTTCGTCTGAAAGACATCGCGTTCCTCCTGCAAATTGGCGAGCACCATACCGAGCTCGGCTAGCTTGGCCGTGTCGTTTTCGCGTTTGATCGCTTCCCGTTCAATCTCGAGCTGCATGATGCGGCGATTGAGTTCATCCAATTCCTCCGGTTTGGAGTTCATTTCCAAGCGCAACTTCGACGCCGCTTCATCAATTAAATCAATGGCTTTATCCGGCAATTGTCGGTCACTGACATACCGGGTTGACAAGTCAACTGCAGCGATAATGGCTTCATCCAAGATTTGGATTTGGTGGTGGTGTTCGTACTTGTCCTTGATGCCTCGCAGTATAGAAATGCTCGATTCACGGTTTGGTTCTTCGATAAGAACGGGTTGAAACCGTCGCTCCAAGGCTTTGTCCCTTTCGATGTATTTCTGGTATTCGTCAAGTGTGGTGGCACCTACAGCGCGCAATTCACCGCGTGCCAAAGCAGGCTTGAGGATGTTGGCGGCATCCATCGCGCCCTCTCCACCGCCTGCTCCAACCAATGTGTGAATTTCGTCAATGAACAACATGGTGCGGTCGGATTGGCTCTGCACTTCTTTGATCACGGCCTTCAATCGTTCTTCAAACTCACCTTTGTACTTTGCTCCAGCAATTAGAGAACTAATATCCAGGCTGAAAATGGTCATTCCGGCTAAATTTTCCGGAATATCACCTTGTATGATACGGTGCGCAATGCCCTCTGCAATGGCGGTTTTACCAACACCGGGTTGCCCCATCAACAAGGGATTGTTTTTGGTTCTGCGGCTCAAGATTTGGAGGACCCTGCGTATTTCTTCGTCGCGTCCGATGACGGGGTCTAACTTTCCTCCGGTGGCGAGTTTGTTCAAGTTGCGCGCGTACGTGTTCAATGCATTGTACGTTGCTTCTTGTGAGGACGACGTTGTCTTGCTCCCTTGTCGGATGGCGGCAATGGCCGACTTGAGGTCGTTTTCAACGACTCCGGCATCTCTGAGCAATTTAGCTGTTTCATCAGATTCTGAGAGTATTGACTGGAGCAAGCGGTCGGTGGAAACGTAATCGTCTCCAGACCTCCGGGCGAGTCCAACAGCACGCTGTAACACCTGTGAGGCGGTACGTGACCAGTGAGGAGATGTGCCATTTTGCTGCGGTAAGGCTTCGAGCCGTTTCGCATTTGCAGCCAGCAAGACCTCTACGGAAATGCCCATTTTCTGCAACAGCATTGGGACCATGGGGTCCTCGCCTCGCAGCAGTGCATCCAATAAATGCACGGTGTCAACGCTCGGGTGGTTGTTGACAAGGGCCTCTTGTTGTGCCGTGTTGATTACGGCCTGGCTCTTCAGGGTAAATGTGCTTGCATCCATGGAGTTGTGTTTAGCTTGGTTTGCACAAATCCAATTCCAAACCGATGAAACCCTTTGTTATATGCCAAGGTGACGGCTAGATCCTCCTGAATCCGACAAAATTTCAGTGATTCCGGTGGGATAGCGGCAAAGTTGACAGCAAAATGAGGCTGCTACCGCACCACTGTAAACCGGGTGCTCACTCCGTTAGCAAGGCTGATGATATACGTTCCAGCCGGCCATAGGGTGGTATTGACACGGGCGTTATGCGACAAATTTCTCATCAATCGACCCGCTTCGTCGTAGATGCGATACGGCACATCTACATGTTGAATGTTCACCTCCGTAGTTGCTGGATTGGGCCATGCGGTGACAGTGGGAGTAGGGGAGGCCTCGACGATGTCATTTGCATTGCCGTATGCTGCGACCATGAATTCACGGTTGTTGATTTGCAGTTCGATGAACGACCCGTCGATTTCATGGTCTGCTACGATTTCGCCTTCAGCGGGGTCAACCACGATGATGTGGGACTGATTGTTGAAGTCATAATACAGCATGATGAAAAGCCCTGTCGTTTGCTCGAATACGCTCGCATTGGGTGAAAAGGCGTAAATCTGTGGCAATTCCACGATGTTGGTCAATGCACCAGTCAGAGGGTCAACCGATACCAAGGCCGCCGTCTCGCTTGTGGGGCTCGGAGCACCAAATGGGCGCTTTAGGCCAATGAACGATTCGCCT
>JBMSHA010000328.1:0-2380 GCA_049416245.1 Flavobacteriales bacterium
GTCCCGCTCCGGGTACCAAACGGGAGATTGCAGCGATGCGGTCTCCCGTTTTTGTTGGGCTCCACCCTGGCAATGATCAATTTAAACCCCAGTCAAATCCCGCCAAATATGGTAAACCACATGCCGAGGAACAATACGAAAGCGATGGGTATGCCAAGCAGCCATTTCAAGATGCGGATGAGGATGGCTTTCAACGAGCGGTCCTGGCGGGCGCGTATCTGCTCCTCTCGCCGCAATCGGAGTTGTTCCGGCTTGCCGGCCAAGATGAACCACTTCACTGCGCCAACAGCTAAAAAGATTCCAATTAGAGCAATCAGGACTATACTAGCGTCTGCCGCCCATGTCAACGCCATGGCAGAAAATACAAGTGACAGGAGTCCTCGACCGATGGCGCGATGGCGCAATTTGTTGTTTTCAATCGCTAACTCTGTGCTGGCTGTCGTATCGGTGGGTGCAATCAAATCAACATGAATCTCTACAAAGGGTGTGGGCTGCTCCACCCATGTCGAGGTTGGAGCTGGTCGACCCGAACGATTCATGAAAGCCTGAGGTTCGGGATTGGACAACGTTGGATTCAATGCGTTCGAAACTGCAAAAACATCGGCCGCCGATTCCCTCTCCAGCATGAACACTTCTCGCGCTTGTTGTGCTGAATGCGCAACTCTTTTTGGCTTGCTGAGTTGCTCAACGTGGAATCCTGACATCAGGGTGCGCTTTTCGAGTGAACACCCGGACAACAGAAGCCCGAGCGCAGCAACTGCGAATGCCCCAGTGAATCGGTCCAAGTGAGTGCGTGGTGAGCAATATGACATGCCGCTCAAGGTAAAGCAGTAAACCAGGGCTAACAAAAAAAGCAGCCTGAAGCCGCTTTTCTCAATTCGTTGGTTCGAAAATCAATCCTCAATCACTTCCACTGAAAACGTATCGCCTTGTGCAATTTGCGTCACGATGTCCAGCCCCTCGGTCACCTTGCCGAAGCACGTGTGGTTGCGGTCGAGGTGCGCGGTCGCCTCTCGGCTGTGTACGATGAAGAATTGCGATCCGCCCGTGTTGCGTCCGGCATGCGCCATCGACAACACGCCGAGGTCGTGGTGTTGGTTATCACCATCGAGTTCGCAGTCGATGCTGTACCCCGGGCCGCCGTTGCCGATGCCGTTCGGGCAGCCGCCTTGTGCCACGAATCCTGGAATGACCCGGTGGAATTTCAGGCCGTTGTAGAACCCTTCTTTTGCGAGTTTGACAAAATTCGCGACCGTCTTCGGCGCGTCGTTTTCAAAGAATTCCACGGTCATGGTGCCGCGGTCGGTGGAGATTTTAGCGTGCATGTGAATCAATTGCTGTGAATGAAAAAGCCTCCCGCAGTGGAAGGCTTTTCGTTGAGCGAGAAACGAGACTCGAACTCGCGACCCCAACCTTGGCAAGGTTGTGCTCTACCAACTGAGCTATTCTCGCTTTTCCCTGAACCGCATTCGGCTCAAACGGACGGCAAATTTACGCAACACTGCGCGTGGTGCAAAGCATCGGACGAAAAAACTTCAATTCCCCGTTAATTTTTCGATGTTTGCGGCATGAATTACCTGGCGCATTTGGTTTTGAGTGGGGACGATGCGGATCTCATGCTGGGGAATTTTATCGGGGATGCCGTCAAAGGTTCTCCCGAATCGCAATACCCCGACGCCATTGCTCGTGGCATACGCCTGCACCGTTGGATTGATTCCACCGCTGATGGTCACCCGCTTGCGCAAGAAGCTCGGGCCGCATTGCGTCCGGCGCTCGGAAGGTTTTCCGGCGTTGGTGTGGATTTGCTTTATGATCATTTCCTCGCGCGCAACTTTGAAAAGGCGACACATGGGATGGCGCTCGATGCGTTTGCCACCGAGGTGCATGCCGAATTGAAGACCCGGCAAGAGGACATGCCGCTTCGCAGTCAGCGATTTTTCCAAGCCATGGTCGAACACGATTGGCTTGTCGCTTATGCATTGCGCGCAGGCATGCTGGCAGTTTGTCGCGCCATGGATTCGAGGTTGGAAGCTCGATTGCAAACCCCATCGCCGCTTCACCGGCTGTTCGAGGCGGCGGACGCTGCGGGTACGCCTCGGCTGGAATCTGATTTCTTGGAATTTTGGGAGGAAATCTCGACAAAAAGGGACGCGCTTGAATGGGCTCATGCCGCAGGTGAAACGCTGGCATAGAACTGGGGCGCTTTCCGTATCTTTACCCCCATGGTAGTGGAAATGACCTATAACAGCGCGCGCACGGATTTGGTGATTCCAGAATATGGACGGACCATTCAGGAAATGGTGGATCACTTGAAATCGATTGCCGACAAAGAAGAACGAAACAAATGTGCCAACGCCATCGTGAGTGTCATGGGTTCTGT
>JBMSHA010000329.1:0-2373 GCA_049416245.1 Flavobacteriales bacterium
TCTTATCGATTCGGATATCGAGCTGATGAAACGCTTTGTTGCGCTCCGTATTCAGCAAGCTGTAGTCGAGCAATGGTCGGCCGTAGAAATCCCACGATTCTGTGCTCAACGAACTGAGGTCGACTGGCGTGTAGGGCAATCCTCCGCTGAACAAAAGGCGCGAACCGATTTCCCAGCCGCCCTCGAATTTTTTCCCGCCGGTGACGCTCAGGATGTGGCGGTTGTCCCAGCTCGAAGGCGTGAATTCGCTATTGGTAGTTTGGAACTCGCTGCGCACAAATGTGTAGGCGAGTAAGCCGTAAAATCCGTTGTACAATCGCTGCTGCAACAGGAGTTCCGATCCGTACGAGCGACCTACTCCGTCAAAGGTCACACGCTCATTGCCCACCACCCCGAAATCCGCACCGAGATTGGCCAGAGGGACACCCTGCAATGTACTGACCGGCGCTCCATCATATCCCTTCCAGAACCCTTCGACAGAGGCCACCAAATTGCGCTTTCCGCCCTCCCATCGAACACCCGCGACCACCTGTGAATTGGCGAGGTAGCGCGTTTCATCATTTGCATTTACGCGCACCCCGTCCTCTTCAAAGCCGAGGATAGTGTAAGCCGGCAATTGGAAGTAGCGCCCGGTGTTGGCGTTGAGCGTCCAACCGGGGGCGAATCCATAGGACAGGGAAAAGCGCGGGGAGAATTGCTCAAGAGGGTTCTGGAGTCCTTTAGCCAAAGTCGAACCGTCCAGTCGCATTCCCGCCGCCAGCGTCAACCGCTCGTCGAGCAGCTTCCGGTTCGCGGTGGCAAAAGCTCCGTACTTGTGGGCTTTGATGTCCGTTTCGTAAGCTACCGGCGTCAGCTGGCCATCCGCTGGATTGAATCGGCGCTCTGAAGTTGCGTTGTTGTATTTGACGTATTCGTATCCGCCACCGAAGGTACCTTCCCACCCCGCGTCCGAAAACAATTTGCGTTCCACTCGGAATTTGTTTTCAATTTCCTGGGACAAGTAGTCGCGCAGCAAGTCGGCACTTTCATCGTTGTTGAGGTGTTTGTAGGCGCGGTTATTCAGCATGTTTCGGCTGGCCACCCACGTCCATTTGCCGTTGTCACAATACCGATCCCATTTGACTCCTTGGGTGTAGTTCCATTGTTTTTGGACATCCAATGCACCCAAAATGGCCACCTGGTCGAGGTAATTGGTCGCGGCCGTATCATCTGCGATTTCCAGATTCAATTCAAAATCATCATAGGCCCCCAACCCGATGACCGTGATCGCATTTTTATCGTCAGGACGAGCGGTCCACTTGAATTGGTAATCATTGTAGATGGGCAAAAAAGGCAAGCCCAACGCCTGAAAGACGAACTGTAAATAGCTGCGCCGCATGCTGAAAATCAACGAGGAATTTTCACCGGTCGGTCCTTCCAATGTCAACCCCAAGTCACTTGTCCCCACCACCATATTCGCCGTCCACTCATCCGTCCTTGCCTCTTTGAAACTGAATTCCATGACAGAGCTGAGGGCGTTGCCTCTAGCGGCAGGAAATGCTCCCGCATAAAAATCGACGTTTTCAACCAGGTCGACGTTGATCATGCCGACCGGGCCACCGCTTGCACCTTGGGTCGCGAAATGGTTGATATTCGGGATTTCAATGCCGTCGATGTAGAAGCGATTCTCGTTGGGGGCACCACCGCGAATAACGATGTCGTTCCGGAAGCTCGGGATGGCTGCAACTCCCGGCAGTGTGCGAATCGCGCGGCTGATGTCCCGACCTCCACCGGGATTGCGCTTGATTTCATTGGTTCCCAAACTGCGCACACTCAACGGCGCTTCTGCGACATTCGGCCGGCGAGTCCCCACCACTTCTGCTTCTTCAATTTCGATGGCCGATGGCTTCAAACTCACATTAACCACGGCTGGCCGCGCAGGCGTGACTTCAATTTCAAATACCGTTTTGGGTTCGTACCCCACAAAACTGATTTGGATGTTCCTCAATCCCGGTGCCACACCGACCAGCTCAAAGTTTCCTTCGAAGTCTGTGGTTGTTCCGATGCTCGAGCCCTGTAAAACGACATTCGCAAACGGAATGGCTTCATTGGTTTGCACGTCATTTACCCGTCCACGGATGATGCCATCGCTTTGGGCCACCGCAGTGGTAACAAACAGCATGGCCAACGCTAAGCTGCAAAAAGAGGTATACCAGTTCATGTCCATCTAACAACTGGATGCGCTTTCCGTTCAAGCAGGACCAGTCATTTTTTGCATTTTCATCGGTACGGATGAACAAAATACCGGTACGAAAGGCGATAAAGTTGAAAAATTACCCCAACAAATCCAGGTCCAAACGCTTGCGCAATTCGTCCAAATTCGGGTTTTTCGAA
>JBMSHA010000330.1:0-2367 GCA_049416245.1 Flavobacteriales bacterium
GCGAGGAAAGAGGCCGCAGCCAGTGTGAAAAGGTTCTTCATTTGAATGAATTATTTGATGTTTCTGGTCAAGATTTGATGTCAGTAGAGGCTAAGATAAGGTAATTCATCATTATTCCCAAACTTTCTTCGTCGAAGTTAATAAAAATTTCATAGACGTATCAAGATATCTCACCGACGAATCTAAGATAGTCAACTCCTGGGGAAATACAAAAACTATTGTTTCTGGAGCAATGAGATTCTCAGCGTACGATCATGCGTATTTTCGCTTCCAAAGCGATTTACCATGAGCACTTCAACCATTCCACATTACATACAAGGAAGTTGGCACAGCCCATCATCAGCAAATGCAACTCCTCTTATCCACGCAGTGAACGGCCAAACGGTTGCGCATGTAGGCAATGAATCGCTCGACTTCGAGTCCATCTTGAACTACGGCAGAACCATCGGCAATCCGAATCTTCGGCGCCTCACCTTTCAACAACGTGGTTTGATGCTAAAGCGCTTGGCCCTGCACTTATTAAAAAATAAGGAAGCCTTTTACGAAGCAAGCTGGGCAACTGGCGCGACCCGAGCGGATGCCTGGATTGACATTGAAGGCGGCATTGGAAACTTATTCAGCTACGCAAGCCTGCGTCGGCAATTTGGCGATCAGCCCTTTGCACTGGATGGGGAATACATACCGCTGAGTAAGAGCGGGAGCTTTGGGGCACACAACATCCTTCCCCCGAAAGAAGGAGTAGCCATACATATTAACGCATTCATCTTTCAGGTATGGGGCATGTTGGAGAAAGTTGCCGTCAATTGGTTGGCAGGGATGCCGGCTGTTGTCAAGCCCGCGTCTGCCACTAGTTTTCTCACGGCGGTGGTCGCCGAGGAAATCATTAAATCTGGTATTCTTCCTGAAGGTGCACTTCAACTGATTTGCGGGCCAGCTCGTACCATGCTCGACCACGCTGACGAACGTGATGTTGTGACATTCACCGGTTCGGCAACTACGGGATTGAAACTCCGATCACACCCCAATCTGCTCTCCCGTGCAGTGCCATTCAACATGGAAGCCGATTCATTGAATTCAGCCGTTTTGGGCAAGCATGTGGTACCAGGCGATGAGGAGTTTGAGCTCTTTATTAAGGAGGTCCGCAAGGAAATGACGGTTAAAGCCGGTCAGAAATGCACCGCCGTGCGACGCATATTTGTCCCTCGGAGCCAAATGGACAGCGTTCAAGAAGCCCTGGTTCAAGCATTGTCAAAAGCCGTGATGGGTGACACCCAACAAGAAGGTGTTCGAATGGGTGCAATCGTCAACAAGGGACAAAAAGAAGAGGTGCTCTCAAAGATGGACATGCTCAAAACCGAAGCGGAGAGCGTTTATGCCCATCGAATGGATTTGGTCGGTGAAGACGCCATAGCAGATGCCTTCTTAGGACCACAGCTTTTACGCAATGATAACCCCAACAAAGCGCAGCACTGCCATAACGTTGAAGCGTTTGGTCCCGTTGCCACACTCATGCCATACGACTCGATCGAGGAAGCAGTTGCATTGACCAAGAAGGGAAAGGGTTCCCTTTGTTGCTCGTTGGTAAGTCATGATGCGCAAGAAGCCCGCGCGTTCGTTACCGGTGCGGCCACCATGCACGGACGAATTTTGGTGTTGGACCGGGATTGCGCAAAAGAGTCAACAGGACATGGCTCTCCTCTCCCACTCCTTACACACGGTGGACCTGGACGGGCAGGTGGCGGCGAAGAGATGGGAGGAGTGCGCGGCGTAAACCATTACATGCAGCGAACAGCGGTTCAAGGATCGCCAACGGCATTGACAGCGGTGGTTCAGAAATACCAGCCGGGTGGCGAGCAAATCGAAGCGCAGCCTCATTTGTTTCAACAGCACTTTGAAGACCTGGTTGTGGGGCACACCGTTACTACCGCAAAACACACCGTTACTGAGGCCGACATTGTCAACTTTGCCAACGTCAGCGGCGACCATTTTTATGCCCATGTAGATGAAACCAGCCTCGATGGGACAATCTTCGAGGGTCGAGTAGCGCACGGATACTACCTGCTCAGCAAGGCAGCCGGGCTGTTCGTGGACCCCAAAAAAGGACCCGTTCTTCTCAATTATGGCATCGAGCAAGCACGTTTCACCAAACCCGTTTATCCGGGAACCACCATTGGCGTACGCCTGACCGTTGAGGATAAAATCGAACAAGAAAAACGGGATACCGAAGACATTAGAAAAGGAATTGTCAAGTTTCGGGTGGACATGTACGATGAAACCGGCGAGAGTGTCGCTGTGGCAACCATTCTGACGATGGTCAAATTTCGAGATCAAGGATGATGCGATTGAAGCGGGTGTATGTGGTGTTCT
>JBMSHA010000331.1:0-2341 GCA_049416245.1 Flavobacteriales bacterium
CTCTCCGTGGTAGAAGGGAGGAGGAATAAATCGCTCACCAGCAAAGGTTCAATCGGATTTTTGATTTTTCCGATGCTCACCACGTGCTCGCGTAAACCCAATCCTTCTGCCTTTTTTTCAATACTGGATCGCTCGGGTCCGTCACCGACCAATAAAAGTTTGGCGGGAACAGACTCTTGAACACGCGCAAAAATGCTCAGCACGTCTTCCACGCGTTTCACCGGCCGAAAGTTGGAAATGTGGGTCAGGATGAATTCCCCGTTCGGTGCCACGGCTGCTCGAAATTGTTCATCAGCTTCGCGCTCAAAGTGGCGAGGACAAATGAAATTGTGAATGACGTGGATTTCTTGCTTCACCCCAAAAAGCTCCAGGGTGTCGCGGCGCAAGCTTTCCGATACGGCTGTGACGGCATTGGATTGGTTGATAGCGTGGGCGATGACCGGTTCGAACGCGGGGTCTTTCCCTAGCAACGTAATGTCGGTGCCATGCAATGTGGTAATCACCGGCAGATCGATGCCCTGTTCCGCCAAGATGTTTCGAGCTGTAATCGCAGCACTAGCATGTGGAATGGCGTAATGCACGTGAAGCAGGTCCAAATCATGGGACTTGGCAACCTCTACCATTTTGGATGCGAGAACCAATTCGTACGGCTGGTAATCAAAAAGCGGGTAGTCGCTTACGTGGACCTCGTGGTAGAATAAGTTTTGCTTGAGACTCCCCATGCGCGCGGGGGCGCTATACGTGATGAAATGCAGTTCATGACCCTTGTCTGCAAGTGCCTTGCCCAATTCTGTTGCGACCACGCCGGAACCTCCGAACGTGGGGTAGCACACAAATCCTATCCGAAGCTTTTTCATGTCAGTCCTCTGTAAACCGGGAAGGAATCCCGTATGCTTTGTACACTTCGTGTTGGATTTTTGTTCGCACATCCCAATCAATCAACTTCCGATTCTCAGCATCCGGATATGTCCGATTGCTCAAAAAAACGAAGATTAAATCGTGGTCGGGATCAGCCCAAGCCAGGGTCCCCGTGAATCCCGAATGACCGAAACTAGAGGGACTCGCTTCATTGCAGGTGGGGCCAGCATCGGCGTCATTGGCCGGGCGATCAAAACCGCAGGCCTTGCGGTGCTCTGCATCCGTATCCACGCGCTCCACCCAGCGCTGAACGGTTTGCGGTTCGAAAAACGCGTTTCCGCCGTAAAAGCCTCCAAGTCTCAACATGTACATCAACCGAGCCAGGTCGTAAGCATTGCCGAAAAGCCCTGCATGCCCCGCCACACCTTCCATCATCGCAGCCCCAGGATCATGCACGTCACCGCGGACCTCACATTTGCGAAAAACCGTATCGTGTTCAGTCGGTGCAATCAATTCCACCTTCATTCGATCCAACGGTCGGTAGCCCAGGCTATTCCATTCCACCGGATGGTAAAAGGTCCGTTCGACGAATTCATTCAAGGGTTCAAGGGTCAACGATTCAATGACCCGCTGAAGGGCATAGAAGCCCAAATCACTGTATCGATGAGTGCCCACAGGATCCATTTCGCTGGCGCAGATTTTTGCCCAAATGGAATCTTGCCAAGCTGGGCGCATGTACAAGTTGTCCGAAATGCGTTGGCTGTGAACCTCTGAAGGCGTCAGATTGAATGCGGTTGAATCCTCAAGCGCCTCGAGATAGAAAGGGATCCAGGACTTCAGTCCCGCGCGATGCGCAAGGATATCGCGAATGATGCGGTTGCCGAAGTCGCTGTCAGTCAATTCCGGTAGATAAGCGGAAAGGGGTTGCGCTGCATCCAGTTTTCCAGCTTCTTCAAGGTGCATGCACGCAAGTGTCGTGGCGGCGATTTTGGTGATGCTCGCCAAATCATACACGCTGCTTGCCTTTACAGGAGCCTTTCCGTCCAAGGTGCCATAGACCCCATCATGGACGATGGCGCCCCGATGCGCCGCCAATACCCGGCATCCCGGCATGGCCCCACGCGCAATCGCATCCTGAACAATGCTGTCAATCGCAGTTTTGGTGGACAAAGGTGCTGCCGAAAATCCGAGTCGCGTGCGCCCCATCCAAGGCATCCCAAATCCTTGGCCGTAAGCTTGGGTTTCGATAGGTAATTTACCTCCCGCAGGCCCAGCTCCGACCAAAGCTTGTGCAACTCCGTTCACGGTACGGTCGTCATCTTGGTAGGCGACCAACACCGCATCACTCAAGGCAATCAATGCGCCCAGTCGATCAAGCAAATAGGGGCTGCCATACACGACCAAACCAAAAGGGACATTGGCTTCATGCGCAGCGGCCGCACATTTCAACGCGACAGCGATTTCTTCGTCCGTTAGGCCGTGC
>JBMSHA010000332.1:0-2334 GCA_049416245.1 Flavobacteriales bacterium
CACCAAAGCTTCGGCATAGTTATCCTCCCGGAACAACAAATTCGCCTGGTCAATCAACCCCTCGTATTCGATGGTCCGAGCGATCAAATCCGCCTGTTGAGCTGCCAAATCCGCCTGCCGGGTCTGGGCCTCCTCCATCCGGTTTTTTGGGTAAGCCTCATTGGGCTTCAATGCACGTGCTTCGGCGAATTTGTCGATGGCGCGGTCCCATTGTTCGCGTTCAAAATAGATATCCCCGTCCTCAATGAGTTCATTGTACTCTTCATCCGTTTCGGCGGAATTGGCCAATGCCTGTTCCCGGTCTTCAACTCGCCTCAACCCATCGCGTGGTTCAGGCGCATCAGGCCGCATGTCTTCCGCATCCTCAAAACCCCTTCGTGCTTCGTCCAATCGATCCCGCTTGAGGGCATCCTCTGCATCATCCAGCAATGCTTGAAAGGCCGCTTGGTCCGCATTCGCAGCGTTTGCAGCATCAAGTTCACGTTGGGCATCGGCACGCTTTGCGATGACATCCGATTCGTCTGGAAACAAGTCTAACGCAGAATCGTAAAAATCGACCGCCTTTTGCCATTCTCGGCTTGATTTAGCCCGATCGCCTTTGAGAACGAACTCCTCAAACTGCTCGCGCATTTCTTCCATTTGGCCGGCCATTCGCTCCAATCGAGCCAGCTCTGCCTGCACTTTGTTCCGCATGCGCACGGTGTAATTGCTATCGAAGATAACCGTGTTATCATCGGCGCTGTATTCGCCTCGACCGTACAATTCCTCGAAAA
This sequence comes from Flavobacteriales bacterium, assembly GCA_049416245.1. Lineage (GTDB taxonomy): Bacteria > Bacteroidota > Bacteroidia > Flavobacteriales_D > Sanyastnellaceae > UA16. Next base: position 774 of record JBMSHA010000332.1, read on the forward strand.
TACTCGCATCAAACCCAGGCGGCAATTCCATCATGCTCATGTCCAGGTCCATGTTACGGGCACCCTTCACCTCCATCGGAATCCCCGAGGCATCCACAGCGATGCGCTTATTGCTGTGACCTTCGAGTTCAAAACTGAAAACGTAAGCATGTCGCAAAGGCAACTCGAAATCATACCCTCCCTTCACGTCCGTGGTGATCACATCAAATTCCACGTCATCTTGGTAGACCACCACGCGAACACCTTCAAGTTTCTTGTTGTTTTCCTCAAGCTTGACCGTACCAAAAACCGCGAGCACGTCTTCTTGAGACCATACTTTGGGAGCCAAGAACAGCGCACACCAAAGCAAAGCCCCCACCTTCCATGAGAAAATGGGAATTCGCGATACCTTGCGCACAGTCCTGTGGGGTCGATGTTCCTCTTGCGTTGATTTGCAGGTCATTATTCGTAAAAAGCTTCCACTTCCTAAAACGTAAAAATATGGCATTTAGTTATTGGGAATCAAAAGAGTGGCTAGAAGGCGTCGATTTGTGTGTCGTGGGAGGCGGGATCGTCGGGCTTTCCGCGGCGATTTTTGCCAAAGAACGGAACCCTCACTGGCACGTAGTAGTTCTCGAATCCACGCCATTTGGAGGAGGTGGATCATCGAAAAATGCGGGATTTGCGTGTTTCGGGAGTGCTTCTGAATTGCGACAAGATCGCATGGAACTCGGGGATGAGGAAGCACTCCAACTGGTCAAGATGCGCCTAGAGGGGTTGCAGTTGTTGCGCAAAACCCTCGGGGACGAAGCCATCGGCTTTCGTGCATGCGGCAGCATCGAGTTCTTCGTCCCAGGCGGATTGAAACCGATGAGTGCTCACACGTTGGATGAACTGAATCACTGGGTTGGCGGTGCAACAGCAGTTCCGGACACGTTCGAAATCTGCCCGGCATCGAAGTTTTCCGAGTATGCGAGCCGTCCGGATGAACTCGCCATTTTTTCAAGATTGGAGGGTGTGATCGATACCGGTCAATTGAATCGCGCTATGCGCAAACGGGCTGACGAGATGGGAATCGACCTCATCTATGGCTTGAAGGTGAATCGGTTGGACCCCATTGAAAACGGCTGGTCAGTACAGATAGAGCATGGCAAAGACTCGGGTGAACTCTTATCTCCACGCGTCGTGATGGCCACAAACGCATTCGCGAAAGAGCTCCTTCCGGAGGTGGACGTTGTCCCCGTGATGAATCGCGTATTGGTCACTGAGCCCATTCCTGCATGGAACTTCCATCACGCAGTGCATCTCGAGGCGGGTTATGTCTATGCGCGGTCCATTGGGAACCGCATGCTCATCGGTGGAGGCCGGCACTGGAACTTGCCAGCTGAGGAAACAGAAAGGAAGCTTCAGGATTGGTTGCACAGCCTTTGGCCTCGAACGCAACAAGCAGCAATTGCCTACCGCTGGGTTGGATACCTGGGCATCGGCTCCAACCGGCAACCCATCGTTCGAGAATTCGGTCCGGGCGCGGTCGCAGCCGTTCGGATGGGAGGAATGGGCGTTGCGATTGGGATGCAGATTG
>JBMSHA010000333.1:0-2324 GCA_049416245.1 Flavobacteriales bacterium
GGTGTCAGTCAATTGCCAACCGCGTCGGGAACATTCAACGCGCAGAGCGGCTAGGATGTTCTCGTTGGCATCATTTTCATGCGCATCAAACCAATGAATATGCGGCATTTTTTGAAACCAAGTCATTTGTCGTTTGGCAAATTGGCGGGTGCGCAATTGGATTTCCTCAACGACTTCTTCGCGGGATTTTTGACCTTGAAAATAACCGTTCCATTCGCGGTAGCCAACCGTCTGCAGTGCATTTTGGTCTGACAGATGCTGCAAGCTTTTCACCTCTGCTTCCAGGCCAACTTGAACCATGTGAAGCACCCGTTGATTGATGCGTTCGTTCAATACCTCCTTGGGCATGCGCAGTCCCACGACCCAAGTGTCGAAGTCACGTTCGAAGGCCTGCTTCCTATGGTAACTCGAAAATGGACGCCCTGCGGCAAGGCACACCTCCAAGGCGCGAACCACGCGTTGCGGATTCTGAAGATCCATCCGATCGGCGTGAACCGGATCGAGTTTTCGCAATTCGTTTACGAGTTCTTCGAGCCCTTCCATTTGAAGTCGCTCGTTCAGCGATGCCCGAATGGCCAAGTCGGATGGAATGTCATCCAGCCCTTCCAAAACAGCCTTCACATACAAACCGCTTCCACCGGTCAGAACCGCAGTCCTGCGCGTTCGAAACCACTGCCCAAGCCATTCAATGGCCTCCGATTCGAATTGTCCTGCACTGTACAAATCTTCCGGTTGCACAAAATCCACAAAATGATGGGGAACTGCTGCGCGTTCCGTCTGATCGGGTTGTGCCGTTCCAATGGCCATGCCCCGGTAGATTTGACGGGAATCAGCGTTGATGATTTCCGTTTTAAGTGCCCGCGCAATCTGAATCGCCGTGTGGGTCTTTCCCACGGCTGTGGGTCCGACGACAACGACCAATAGGGGCTTTTCGTTGGGTTGAATCGGGGCTGAAACCTCCGAGGCGGAATCATGCGCTCCGAACGCCATTCAATAGAGGTCGTCTAAGTCATCAATGTTCTCCATCCCTCCAAAGTCCTCCTCGTCGTCTGAATCATCAGCGAGATACGCGTCCAATTCTGGATCTCCAGTGGATTCCTTTCCGTACGATGTCCGCTGATTTTTTGAACCGCCGCTGGCGGGTTTTTCCCCGAAAATTTCGGCCATCAAGGCTGCGTCGTCCAAACCATCTGGTTCTCTACTGAGTGGGTGCGGCGTTTCACCAAACTCCAACATCAAGCGGGGATAGGTCACTTCCGCTTGCCGTTGGCCCATTTCGATGGGTTCGAGGTAAAAACACCACATGCGGAGGTAATCGTAGACATACAAACCCCTTGACTTTACGGAAGGGACTAAATCGCGTACCGTTGCAGAATCCATCGATGGGAATTCTGGTCCCATTGACATCAAAGGGAATTCATCTCCTTTGTCCCAGGCTTCATTGCTCTTGTAGAAGGAGGCCATCTCCTGGGCATCATTCCAGCTGAATGCGTCAAGAGTCGCTACGTGCAAATGCATGAGCGGCGCATCCAATTCGATTTCGATATCGCGGAAAACGTCATCTTCGACGTCCATGATCACGCGCAATTTGACTACTTCCTCCATGGCTGTATGATGGCTTAAAGATACGCTTTCAAATCAACCGGGTCGATGCTCGAATGGTTTGCGTGGTGTTGCGCTTTGCCTTCGTGAATCAAAATCAATTGCGGAGATTGATGTTCGACCCCAAGATCCGATGCAATGGCCGCACTGACTTCGCGATGATTCAACAAATCCAAGAGAAAGGGTTGCACATGAACGGGCAAGTCCCAGCGTTGCTCAGTTAACTTCAACGCCATGCGACTGATGCTGCAGCGGGTGCTGTGTTTAAACACCACAACCGGTCGGTCATGAGAAGCTTCCCAAGCCGTTTTCCAAGCTTCCATTGAGTTCAGTGCGTTCCAATCCATGTGATGGGGTAAATTTGCCCACAAAAATACTCCGTCCCATGGACACGCGATTCATAAAAATTCCTCTTGCCGCGGCAAGTTTGGCGTACGCTGTTGATTTATTTATAAAGGGCCAAATCGGCAGCGGCATCGGCATGGTGCTCGTGACGGTCGTTTTGGTGCTGGTTACGCTGCAGAGCATGCGGTTGCTCATGGCTTTTGTGAGTTTGCGTCAGCAAAAAATGGACGATGCTCGAAAGTGGCTGGGACGGGTGAATCCGAAACACTTGTGGCCAAAGCGCAGAGGTTACTGGTATTTTTTATCGGGAAGCTTGATGATGGAGTTGAACATGAATGAGGCCGAGAAATTGTTGAAACAAGCACTCGAAATGGGGT
>JBMSHA010000334.1:0-2316 GCA_049416245.1 Flavobacteriales bacterium
CAATCAATTGGCTGTGGAAATGAAGCAGGAGTTGAATGCGAAGTTGGAAGAATTCATCATGCCAACCGATTCGTTGGAAGAGGTCTTCGAAAACCGCGAGCAAATTGAAATCTCGAAGTTCTACGAACGTCTACCCAAGCCACACAGCATCGCGATTGCCGAGTTGGGCCAAGATTTGATTGGCATCAACGATCCTGTTGAGGGAGGGGAAGCGCAGGAAGCTGACGACCAAGCCTAACCGGCTCGGCGGAATGCAAACCGCCATGTTGGAAAACCGACGCATTTTATTGGGTATTTCGGGCAGCATTGCTGCCTACAAATCTGCCTTCCTTGCACGAGAACTGCAAAGGCGTGGAGCGGAGGTGCGTGTCGTGATGACACCTTCTGCAACAGAATTCATCACGCCTCTTACCCTCGCAACCCTCACGGATCACCGGGTTTACAGTGACTTTACGGAAAATAAAGACACCGGGGAATGGACCAACCATGTGGAACTCGGGTTGTGGGCGGATGTCTTTGTTATCGCCCCAGCGACGGCCCAAACGCTGAGCGCCATGGTCAACGGTACAGCCGATAACTTTCTGCTCGCAGTTCACTTGAGCAGCCGTTGTCCCGTGGTCGTTGCACCGGCCATGGACTTGGACATGTTCACCCACCCTGCCACCCAGACCAATTTAGAAACGCTGGCCCAGCGTGGTGTTGGCATCATCGACCCCGAATCCGGAGCACTTGCCTCAGGTTTGCAAGGCAAAGGACGAATGGCTGAACCCGAACACATCGCCGATTGGCTGTCTGGATGGTTTAAAGATCGAGCGCCACTGTCAGGCAAAACCGTTCTGATTACGGCGGGTCCCACGCAAGAACCCATCGATGCCGTTCGTTTCATCGGAAACCGCAGTTCCGGAAAAATGGGGTATGCACTTGCAGCGTCCTGTGCCCAGGCTGGAGCGCACGTTCACCTGGTATCGGGGCCTGTGCAATTAAAAGCTCCTGTCGGCGTTGAGAAATTGACCATGGTACAAACCGCCGCTGAAATGTATGAAGCCGCAATGGGCGCCTTTCCGCAGGCGGATATCGCCATCGCTTGTGCCGCGGTTGCCGACGCACGTCCTGTTCACTCTGCATCCGGTAAGTTGCACAAAACGGATCTCCCCAATGCCATTGAATTGGAACCCACAGACGACATTCTCGCCACTTGGGGATCGCTCAAAAAAGCCCATCAGTTGGTAGTCGGATTTGCACTGGAAACGGATCAGGGTGAAGCCAGTGCTTTGGGGAAATTGAAACGAAAGAATGCAGATTTTATCGTCTTGAACTCGACCGCAGATGCTGGTGCTGGATTTGGCACGGACACGAATAAAATCACCGTTTTCGAACGAGGGGGCAAAAAGCATAATTTTGGATTGAAGTCGAAATCGGAGGTGGCCTCCGACATCGTTGACTTATTGATCAAACGAAACGCATGAAAATAAAGGAAGGGATTCGTCTGCTGGCCGCTGTTGTCCTATGGAATGCAGGAAGTGTATTCACGGCGCAAGCGCAAGAACTCAACTGCCGGGTACAAGTCATTGCCCCGCAAATTGCCAACATCGAATCCTCCATTTTTGAATCCTTGGAAGAGAACATCCAAGAATTCATGAACGGACGTCGTTGGACCGATGATGAATTCCTATTTGAAGAGCGCATCGAGTGTACGATGCAAATCACCATTTCTGAAGCCCCGAGTCCCACGGCGTTTCGCGGAAACATCCAGGTACAGAGCTCACGACCGGTTTACAATAGCGATTACAACACCGCCATGCTGCTCGTCAATGACGGCGATTTCGAAATTTCATGGGACGGCAGCAGCAACATCCAATTCAGTATCGATCAATACCGGGACAATTTGTCCTCAGTTTTGGCATACTACGCCTACATGATCATCGGCATGGATTATGACAGCATGGGCCTCGAAGGCGGCACCCCTTTTTACCTCAAGGCCCAGACCATCGTAGCCAATGCCCAGAATTCAGGCCCAACCGGCTGGAAAGCAAGCCAAGGTCAGCAAAATCGCTATTGGTTGGTTGAGAACATGCTTTCGCAAACTTTTCGTCCAGTACGCAATTGCTTGTACTATTATCACCGCATGGGACTGGATCAATTGTACGACGACGTAGAGCAGGGACGATTGGCAATGGCGGATGCCTTGATCGAAATGCGCCAAACCCATCGGATTCGCCCCTCCTCTTACAACCTTCAACTCTTTTTCTTGGCCAAATCCGATGAAATCCTGAAGGTTTTCGGCCCCGCACCAGAGGCAGAAAAAACGCGCCTCCG
>JBMSHA010000335.1:0-2314 GCA_049416245.1 Flavobacteriales bacterium
AAAATGACTTGATGTCCCGCTTGTGCAGCAACTTGTGCAATGCCCGAACCCATGGCTCCGGCACCGACAACGCCGACGATTGAATTTTCCATCTTCATGCAGCGAATTTCGGAAGAATGGCTTTTCGAAAAGCACGCGTACCTTTCTGGCATGGATATTCAAGAAGAATTTGAAGAAAGCATCAGCTACTTGAAGGAGCGCGGGGTGCGCGATGTAGAAGTGGCTATTGTGTTGGGAACCGGCCTGGGTGGGTTGGTGGAAGAAATTGATGTGGAACTTGAATTGAGTTATAGTCAGATTCCACACCTTCCAGTGGCCACTGTAGAATTTCATTTCGGCAAGCTCATTTTTGGGACGCTCAGCGGCAAGCGAGTGCTCGCTTGGCAGGGCCGATTTCATTATTACGAGGGATACAACATGGAGCAAGTGGTGAAACCTGTGCGGATTTCGCGGTTGCTAGGTGCCAAGGCACTGTTGATTTCTAATGCCGCAGGAAGTCTCAATCCGGGAATGAAAAAAGGCGCTCTCATGTGCTTGGAAGACCACATCAATTTGCAACCGGATAACCCACTGCGGGGACCGAATCTCGAATTTTTGGGCCCACGGTTCCCGGACATGTGCCAACCCTATGATCAGGCATTGAGCGCCATCCTCTTCGATGTGGCTCGATCGGAGGAGATTCCGCTATATACGGGGGTGTATGCAAGTGTGATGGGTCCGCAATTGGAGACCCGGGCTGAATACCGATACCTGCGAACCATTGGCGCAGACGCGGTTGGTATGTCAACGGTTCCTGAAGTCATCGCAGCGGTCCACATGGGGATGCCGTGTGTGGCGGTAAGCGTGATCACCGACGAATGCGATCCGGAAAACTTGGCTCCATTCAACCTCGATGAAGTCATTTCAGTGGCCCAGCGCGCTGAGCCCAAATTGACAAAACTCTTTTCCGAATTGGTGTCTCATCTCGAATTCTGACGGATATCAATTTGAGCTGAACAGATGTAAAGCCCACATTCCATGTGATTTACTGTGTTTTTTTCTTGCCGACATGTTCAGGATAAAAGCACAAAAATGTAAAGCCTGCGGAGACCCGTTGCAGGGGCGCAGTGACAAGCTTTTTTGCGATGATCGATGCCGCGTGCAGCATCACCGCAATTCAAGTGAACTCCACGCGATGCGGATTGGAGTGGATCAAATTTTACGAAGGAATCGAGCATTGCTCGCAGACGTTCGGTCTAAAATGCACCGACAGTTTACTTCACTCGACTGTGCATATTGGCTGCGACGCAAAGGCTTTAATTTCAATTTTCATACACACATCCTTCATCTGGCAGATGGACGTATGGCCTTTATGTGTTACGAAGAGGGGTATTTACTTGATGGCAATGGCATCGTTCCATGGCCAACTTCCTCGAATCATCCGAAAATTTTACTTTCGGCCGGACCTTCGGCTTGATTTTTTCTTCTTTTCGTGAAATGCACCTTGATAGTTGGGGTCGCGTTTTCGAAGTTCTCGATCAATCTCTCTGGCCTGTGTTTGCTTTTCGAATCGAGGGGTTTCGAACGTCTCCAGCTCTGGAGATTCAGGAAATGGTTGAATCTCCTTTTGCGTCAAGGTTTCAATCCGCTCGATGGCGAATCGTTCCGATGGGTCATACAAGGTCAATGCCGAGCCGTTGCGGAAGGCCCGACCGGTTCGTCCGATGCGATGGATGTAATCGTGCGGGTCCCGGGGTACCGAAGCATTGATGACCCAACGAGTCTCCGGAACGTCAATTCCGCGACTCGCGACGTCTGTAGCAATGAGGATCTGCACCTCGCCGGTCCGAAATTCCTCCATCGCATTGATGCGAGCGTTTTGACCTTTGTTGCTGTGGATGGCGCGAATGCCCATATCGAAATTTCGCTGTAAGTATTTGCACAAATTTCCCGCATCTTCCTTGCTCCTGGTGAAAATCAAGAGCCGCTCGTCTTCCAGTTGATGGCGAATGATCCACTCGATGAAAGCGATTTTGGAGCGAAGGTTGGGCAAGGGATACTTGAATTGAGCGACCGTCGAAACGGGGGTCGATTCTGGGGTGACTTCAATTCGCGTGGGCCAAAGCAGAAATTCGTCCGCCAATCTTTCTACCCGAGGGGGGAAAGTGGCTGAAAACAGGATGTTCTGCCTTTTTCGCGGAATGACCTCTTGGATTTGACGGATTTGCGGCATGAATCCCATGTCCATCATGCGGTCGGCTTCGTCGAGGACAATGTGTTTGAGGCGTTTGGTTTCAACATGTCCCCTCGAATAGATTTCCAAGAATCGACCGGG
>JBMSHA010000336.1:0-2301 GCA_049416245.1 Flavobacteriales bacterium
TAAGCTCCAGCAGCGGAAGAAGCTCCAGCAGCGGAAGAAGCTCCAGCAGCAGAAGAAGCTCCAGCAGCAGAAGAAGCTCCAGCAGCTGAGGAAGCTCCAGCTGAAGAGACAAACGAAGAAGAAGAAAAGAAAGAGGACTAATCCCTCATTCCATTTCATAAGAAAGGGCTGCACATTCCGTGTCAGCCCTTTTCTTTGCACGAATAGGTCATGAAAGAATCAGATTGCTTCATACTGGGAAAAGTCACCAAGCCCCATGGCTACAAAGGCGAAGTGGTCTTGTTCATCGACGCAGATGAACCCGATGCCTACCTCGATTTGGATGCGGTTTGGCTCAAACTTGGAGATCGATTGATTCCGCATTTTATTGAATCCATTCGACCGCACAATACAGCGAACAAATTCGTGGTCCGGTTCGATGGTGTCGATACCGAGGAGCAAGCCAAATCCATCGCTGCTTCAGACGCATTGGCTCCATTGACCCTCCTTCCCGAATTGGACACCACTGAATTTTACCTCCATGAAGTCGATGGCTGGGTGGCCTTGGACGCAGCAACTGATTCGCAGATTGGAACCATCAAGCGCGTATTGGATTATGCGATGTACCCGATTTTGGAAGTGGATACCAACGGATCCGAAGTCTTGATTCCCCTCCCAGATTCAATCGATATCAAGGTGGATCGACATGCAAAAACCCTCACCATCGAGCTGCCGGAGGGACTGCTGGAGGCCTATTTGGGCGGAGGACCAGAGGACCGCGACGACGACGAATTGGACTTGATATCGGAATGAACCGCTCTGAATCAGCGGTTTGACAGAACTCCATAAACCGATGTTGACAAGTAAAAACTGAGCTACCGTGTTCGGCGACATGGCATTCTATGTTTGGAACAACCAATCATTGCAGATGACCGCCAACGCGCCCACCTCCACAGCCAATGCGACGCAAACAGCAAGCGCACGCAACGCCAAAACCACCACCAAAACCTTCGTCCTCGACACCAGCGTCCTGCTTTTCGACCACAGCGCGTTGTCTCGATTTGAAGAACACCATGTGGCCATTCCCATTACGGTATTGGAGGAATTGGACCAATTCAAGGTCGGCAACGAAACGAAGAATTTCGAGGCGCGCGAATGCATCCGCATCATCGATCGACTGAGCAAGGCGCAAACCCTGCAAGATTGGATTGACATCGACAACGGCGAAGGCGGTAAGCTGAAAATCGTCCTCCACAAGGAAAGTGAGCACAGCGAGGCCAATGAAGTTTTCGGCTCCCGAAGCAACGACCACCGGATCCTTGATGCTGCTCTAAAGCTTCAAAAAGAAGATCCGACCACAGCGGTAACCTTGGTCACCAAGGACATCAATTTGAGGTTGAAAGCCAAGGCTTTACAGCTGCCCGCCGAAGATTACAAAAACGGTCAAGTACGCGATTTGAAACTGCGCTACACCGGACGCACGCTCATCGAAGGCATTGATGCCGAAGACATCCGCAAACTGTATATCCAAGGTTCTTCGCGCAAGATCACCATGCTCGATCCCCACCGGCAAAACAACCACTACTACGTCCTTCGAAACGGCTCGGCCAGTGCACTGGGTTATTACAGTGAAAACACCCGATCCATCGAACGGATTGACAAGGACTACGCCTACGGAATCAAGCCGCGCAACGCCGAACAGGCATTCGCTTTGCACGCGATTATGAATCCACACATTCCCTTGGTCACCATCTGCGGTGTCGCAGGGACGGGCAAGACATTGCTTGCGCTGGCGGGTGCCTTGGAGCAACGCAATCAGTTTGACCAGATCATTTTGGCCCGCCCGATTGTGGCGCTGTCCAACCGCGACCTGGGATTCCTGCCGGGAAATGCGGAGGAAAAAATCAATCCGTACATGCAGCCGCTTTGGGACAATTTGAATTTCATCAAATCCCAATTCGGCGAACACGAACGCAAAAGCCGCGTCATCGACGAATTAAAAGCACAGGGGAAAATCACCATCTGCCCCCTCGCCTACATCCGCGGTCGGTCACTGACCAACGCCATCTTCATCATCGATGAAGCGCAAAACCTGACACCGCACGAGGTCAAAACCATCATTACGCGCGCCGGCGAAAATTGCAAAATCATCCTCACCGGAGACGTGCGGCAAATCGACACGCCGTACCTCGACGAGCAGTCGAACGGTTTGAGTTATGTCATCGACCGTTTGCGTGGCAAAGACTTGTACGCCCACATCACCCTTGAAAAGGGCGAGCGGTCGGAATTGGCCAACATGGCAAATTCGTTTTTGTGATTCGC
>JBMSHA010000337.1:0-2300 GCA_049416245.1 Flavobacteriales bacterium
CCCATGCCGTATTTGAACCAAGGTGAGTTTTATTCGGAATACGGGTCGTTCGATGTGCGGATCACGCTGCCCTTCAATTATGTGGTGGGATCGACGGGGGATTTGGACCCGAGCGAAGCGGACAACGCAAAAGAGCTTGTTTTCCTTGATTCGTTGGCGCTCGCTACAGCCCGCCGGATCGACGGCAGTTTTTTCGAAGACAGCGATTTCGATGAAGAGGCGGCCATGGAATTTCCTCCCTCCTCGGCACGCACCAAAACGCTGCGCTACCGCCAAAGCAACGTGCACGACTTCGCCTGGTTTGCTGATAAGCGGTGGATGGTCCTCAAGGGAGGTGACGTTTTGCCAGGTTCTGGACGCGAAGTGACGGCGTGGGCGATGTTCACCCCGGCTTCCGCGCGGCAATGGAAGAGCGCTCCCGAATACATCGAAGACGCTACGTACTATTATTCCAAATGGAACGGCGACTACCCTTACAACCATGTCACGGCGGTGGATGGAACCATCAGCGCAGGCGGCGGCATGGAGTACCCCAACGTCACGGTCATTGGTTCCAGCGGGAGCGACCTTGGCTTGGAAACGGTCATCGTCCATGAGGTGGGGCACAATTGGTTTTATGGCATCCTCGGCAGCAACGAACGCACCAACGCGTGGATGGACGAGGGCATCAACTCCTTCAACGAAACGCGTTATTTCACGGAGAAATACGGGGACAAACTCGGTTTGGTTGGGTTTCGCAGCCGGGCGACGCCCGTCATGGAGCGACTCGATTTGATGGACCGGTCGTACGCGAGCCGGGACGTGTTGGCATATTTACTGAGCGCGCGCATGGCCGTCGACCAGCCCATGCAATGCCATTCGAACGATTTTAGCCCGATCAACTACGGCACCGTCGTCTACAAAAAGACCGCCGCGGCTTTCGACTACCTGCGACACAGCCTCGGGACCGAGCGCTTCGACGCCGCGATGCAAGCCTACTTCGATGCATGGAAGTTTAAGCACCCTGCGCCGGACGATTTGCGGGCTGCGATGGAGTTCAGCACGGGCGAGGACCTCGGTTGGTTTTTCGAGGATTTGGTCGAAACGACCGGAGTGACCAATTACGCCTTGACCCGCGCTTCGGAAAGCGACAGTTTGCGGTGGACGGTGCGAAACCGAGGCGATCTCGCTGGGCCGTGGTCGCTTCACGGATTGGATGGCGATTCAACGTGGCGCGCGCTCGGTTGGTTTGAAGGCGTGCCGGCGGGGGAGAAGCGAACGCTCGCACTCCCATCCGGCCAATTCAACGCTTTGCGAATCGATCACGATGGGGTGATGCTCGAAGTCGACGGCCGAAACAACACCCGCCGGACGTCCGGTTTGTTGCGGGGTTTCGAGCCCGTGGATTTCGGATTGCTCACGCGATTGGAAGACGGTCACCGCACCCAAATCGGGTGGTTGCCTATCAGCGGGTGGAATGCGCACGACGGGTTCATGCCGGGGTTGGCGGTGCACAACACCGTTCTTCCGTTGCGGGATTTCGAATGGCTCGCGGCACCGATGTGGAGCACGCAACAGAGCAAGCCCGTTGGGCTCGCGCGGTTGTCGCTGAAGCGCGGGGCATGGCGATATGAAGGGCAGGCGAGGGCGTTTTCAGATGCCGATGCCGATGGGTGGTTCACGTCCCAATTTGGGCGGTCGGAACTGAAGGCCATCCGCACCTTCAATCGACGTCCCGCCGAACCTGCGCGGTCTTCGTTGACCTTGCAGGCCATCGACGTCCGGCAGCACGTGGAGTACGATGTGATGCTCATCGACCCGTGGTTTGCTCCGGTTGAGACCAAGGTGCGGCAGGCATTGCGTGCAGACTTTGAATGGAAAACTCGCCGGATGAACCTCGATCAGAGCGGTCGGCTGCGCGGAACGTGGTCGGGTTTCGCTTCTTCGTGGTACAACGACAACATGCTCATGGCGTACAAAACGCCGGGCTTGTTTCCCGAGATGCACGAGACGTCATTCACCCTCGAGGCGACATGGGAGGGTGAGCTTGCGGTGAATGAACGCGGCGGTAAGTGGGCTTGGCGTGCCTTTGGCGGGTTGGTGGCCGGAAGTCCTGAAGCGTACAGTTTACAAACGATGGGGTTGACGGGATGGAAAGACGTCTTGCGCGATCACTTGGCGCTGTCGCGCGGTGCGGAGGGAAGTTGGCAAGACCGGGTCGTTGCGCATGAACAGGGCGGCATCGCGCTGCTCGGCGGCACGGATTGGAACAACCATCCCGTGACGCGTGCGGTAAGCGTGAAGGTTTCCCGATCGCTTTT
>JBMSHA010000338.1:0-2296 GCA_049416245.1 Flavobacteriales bacterium
CCTCCAACCCGAAAGCAGCCAAAATGGGTTCATCATACACGACGGTCCAACGCTCAATGCCTGACCATTCAGCCAGGGCGTGTTCAATGCGCGTGAGTTGAATGCGTTGACCGTGAATCTTGATCTGATGATCTTGACGTCCTCGGAAGAAAAGATTTCCCGCACGGTCTTGCCACCCCAAGTCTCCAGTGTGGTAGGCCTTTTCCTCTTTGTAAAAACCAAATGCACCGGTATCCAAACCACCGGCGTAACCCAATCCTACGGCGGGGCCAGTAACCGTGATTTCACCTTCCTGATAGGGAGGCAGCTCAATCTTTTGAGCACCGAGAATCACATGGCGTGCATGATCAAAATCCGATCCCAAGGGCAATTCACTGATCGGGAATTGACCGTTGTTTTCAAATCCTGCTGAGAATACCGTGCATTCTGAAGGTCCGTAATATTGGAAAAGCCTTGCCGCAGGAAATTTTGCCTGCATCATGGATTGAAGACGCGGGGGAACTTTATCTCCGCCTGTCATAACCAGCCGCTCCTTCGTATCCGATGTTTTGCGCTCTATCCAATTTTCAAGCAATGCGGGAACCAGATGGAAAGCGGTGATTTGCTCAAAAACACGATCAAGATCGGCTTGAACAAGCTCTTCTTTTTCGATAAAACGCATTTCCCACCCCTTCCAAATGGGGAAGATCAATTCAGCAATTCCCAGGTCGAAAGCCGGGTGCGCCAGCACCCCGAAAACTTCGCTCTCTCGCCAAGGTATCTTGGCCTCCCAGGCAGCAATAAAGACCAACAAATTGGATAATGATAATTGAACGACTTTGGGTTCACCCGTGGAGCCTGAGGTGCAGATGCATAAAATCGACGAATTCGGTGATGCTTGATTGCGGTTTGAGGTTGATGCGCCGTGCTGCCAGTCCAAGACGGAATCGAGCAAAACGACTTCGCCTAGTCGCGTCTCCGCTTCGGCAGAAAAAATCACGTCAGGGGGTTTCATGGCGCGCAAGGACGCGATGAACGGATCGGTTTCCCTTTCGTTGACCGAAACCACTTCGATCCCCAGCTTCCATGCCGCGGAGATGAGCATCGGCATGGACGGGTGTTTATCGCCGTAGCACCAAATGCGACTGATTCCTTTGGAAAATTCTTGAGTGAGGTGGTCGAAGATCACCCGCTGGTCGGGGGCTAAATGCTGCTCAATTTGGGCGAAAAACGCCTCAGAATCCAGGGCTGGTGGGTGAAGGGGCTTGGTGCGAGTTGCGTGCAGCAAGCTGATGTCGGCGAGTCGACCCTCAGTCTGTTGCGAAAGTTTCGCTAGAAAATCGACAAAGCCCGAAGCGAGGCATTGGACCTGTTCTTTGGTGTGAAACCCCGAATTGAAATGCCAATCAAAATGATAGTGATCATGCTCGGGTGATATGGCCAAACTCAACGGAAATTCCGAGTAATCGTACGAATGAATCAATTCGAACATTTGCCCAGCAGTGCCCAATCCAACTTCAATCGGATAGTTTTCAAAAGCAATCAGAAAGCCATACCTCAGGTTGCTGAAGATCGGGTCCAATGGGTTGGCAAAAGGAAAGGCGGCAACAGTGCGTTCTTGAGTTTTGAACGCTTGAACCAAGGTGGAGATCGATAAATCGCGGTCCACTGCGAACTGGCACGGCATCGTTTGAATCCCCAACCCAAAAGACTGAGGCAAACTCGCTAGCAACCCATTCTGTTTGACCACTCCGAATTGAACGTTTTTTTCTTGTGTCCATTCAGCCGCAAAACAGGCCCAAGCGAAATTTACCGTTTCGGCTGGGGTGAGGCTCCAAGTTTTTGCCAAACCTTCCAACCCATGCCGCGGTATATCACAAGGTACCACGTCGTTTTCTGACTTGTCGGTGCGATGCGCGGTAATTTCTGCAAACGATTCAAAAGGCCTCACATAGTCTGAATACGCTTGAATCGCCTCGGAATGATTTAGTTGACTCCAGCCTTCGTACCAATGCCGATTGAGTTTTTCTGGCAGGAAATGTTGCGGGTGTTCCACCAATCGCATGAAATCTCGCAACAGTTGTTGCTTTCCCCAACCGTCAAAAAGCAAGTGGTGGTTGGTGATGACCAAACAGGTTTTGGAAGGCATTTCGACCCAGTCAAATCGGATGCAGGGTTCTTTTTGAATCACAAACCCGGTTCTTCTGATGCGATTCAGCAGTTCAGGCAAGTCTTGATCGGAGCAGGTGTGTTCAGCGATTTTGGGATAAGTGGATTCACTGCACACCCAAACCGGTTGCTTCAATCCTTCGTGAAG
>JBMSHA010000339.1:0-2287 GCA_049416245.1 Flavobacteriales bacterium
CTTGCGGCGAACGGCACAAACCCTAGAACAAGCCACGAGGGTCTTCTCAATGGCTGCCCCAATGCGCTCAACCCGATCCCAATCCATCTGCTTCAACAGCCGGGAGGCGACGGCTGATGCTGCGCAGGGCACAGGATGGCCGCCAAAGGTTGTAATGTGTCCCAATGATGGGGAATGAGCGAATTTTTCAAGATTAGCCTTGTCTGAAACCAATGCGCCCATGGGCATGCCCCCGCCGAGGGCTTTGCCCAGGCACAAATGGTCAGGCACGATACCAAAGTGTTCATAGGCGAAAGGACGGCCTGTTCTTCCAAACCCGCATTGGATTTCATCCAAGACGAGGTGAGCGCCTGCTCTGGTGCATTTTTCGCGCAGGCCTTCAAGCCATGCAGCGCTTGGGATTCGCACCCCAGCGTCACCTTGGATGGTTTCAACGATGACACCGGCAACTGATGAATCAATGGCATGGAGTTCATCCAAGTTGTTCCATTCAATGAGTTCAACGTCACCTACCAAGGGGGCAAACGGCACCTTCCGATCTGAATTGGAACTGACCGAAAGTGCACCAAACGTATTGCCGTGGTAGCCTCCGGTAAAGGCGATGATTTTGCTTCTATTGGTGACGCGTCGGACCAATTTCATGGCCGCATCGATGGCTTCAGCACCGGAATTCACAAAATACACGGCATCCAATGCCGCTGGGAGCAAGTCAAGCAGTTGCTTGGCCGCATCATCTTGCGCAGTTTGCCGAATTTCACCGTAGACCATGACGTGGAGGTGGTTGTCGACCTGTTGGTGAATGGCTTTGGTGATCTCGGGATGACCGTGGCCAAATGAGCTGGCACCGATACCGGAAATGAAATCGATAATTTCTTTGCCGTTTTCCAGCACCAAGCGTGAACCAATGGCATGGGAAACCCGAAGTCCGAGCGGGTGCAAGGTTGTTTGCGCCAATCCGTCACGCAGCAATTCATCGTTCATCATTGGTCCGTTTGGATGGAGATTTCGTCCAAAAATACCCAGCTGGGATTTCCAGCCCCCAAGTGTCCATCCGGAAGCAACCCGTGGTTTTCTATATGGAAGCGAATAAATCGGGCGGTTGCTTGCCCGACAATTTCAAACGTATGGCGCATTGGGCTTTCGTCTGTCAGGTCAATGGAATGCTTTGCTTCCCCAAACGGCGTCCAGTCTTGGCCATTTCGGCTTATCCAAATGGAGATGTGCTTAGGCAAGTAGATCCAAGGTCGGATATCGCGGATGGCTCCGATGTTGATGCCCTGAATGTGCATGGGTTCTTTGAGGTCGATGGTGCCTTGGATGTCCTTTCCCCAGAATCCTTGCCAATCTCCTGTTTGGTAGTGATTTCCACCTTCGATGCCATCGATTAAGGCTTGGTCTCCTCCTGCAGCATACTGGTTGCTCAGCTCGGTGTCCAGTTTGAGGGTATAGTGATGATTGACTTGCTTCAAGGCATGTTGAACCGTACTGGATTGATTAGATGGGAATCCGCTGCGCGCATAAATTATTGTCGATTCCTTTACGATAAACGGTTCGTTGTAGTCCTTCCAATCCGAAAGCTTCGGTTCCATCCCGTCAAGAGAACTCAGCGCATACTCGATGGGGTGTTGGGTATGGCTTTCCGTTGTAATCGAGATTTTACAGGCAGTTTTGAACGTCCTTGGCGCATGAATAACAGGTACGGGAACAAATCCAGTGGCATCCCAGCGTTCGACAGGCCATGCATGCTCTTCTTGGCCGAATTCACTTGGCGTGTCTTGGCAATCAAACGTCAGTGTGTTGCCAGAACGCATTTCGGATTTTGTGATGAAAGAGGGCAAGTTCTTCGTTCCAAGTCGGGCAGAGCCCACGTACTTTCCACTACCATGCTTTTCAATGCGCAAGGGACGTATGCCCATGTCTGAGCTGAGCTGAACCAAGTCGAAAAGTGGAGTGCCAAGAATAAGTTGGTCGCTTCCGGGGGTGACGGGATACATGCCCAATGCACTCCAAACATACCAGGCGCTCATTTGGCCGCAATCTTCGTTGCCGGATAAACCATCTGGAAGTGGTGAATAGAGCGTTTGGCGAATGCTGTCGACCAATTCAACGGTTCTGTGATGCTGGCCAACAAAAGGGTACAAGTACGCCATGTGGTGACTGGGTTCATTTCCATGGGCATACTGGCCAATCAGGCCTGTGATATCGGCTTGATTGCGCCCCGTGGTCTCGCTGCTTGATGTAAACATGTCTTCTAACTTGGCAGCATAGCCAGATGCGCCTCCGAGGA
>JBMSHA010000340.1:0-2283 GCA_049416245.1 Flavobacteriales bacterium
GTGGACGGCGTGTTTTTTGTTGACGCGGCAGCAGTGAAGGAGGCTATTTTGGAACACGACAGCATCACGGGATCCTTCGTTGCAGATCTTGCACTGGCCGATGTAGCGAAGTGGGTGCATGGCATTCCTGCTGTTGATGAAGTCCGAGTTTATCCGGGCCTGAATCGCACCCTTCACGTCCATGTGACCCAACGCAAGCCGTTGGCGCGATTGCACATTTCAGCTGATACGCCCGATCAGTATTTGGATGAGAATGGAGTATTGCTGCCCTTGTCATCGCACTATACGGCACGTGTGCCCATTATCCATGCAGCCTCTGCGGAGGCCGCGGTACCCGGATTTAAGCTGGTTGAAGCGACCTGCGAACATGCGCTTTGGTCGGCCTTCATTGACCAAATCGAAGTGAAACCGACAGGTGCGCTGGTGGTCATCCCCCGGGTTGGAGGCGCCCGCATCCATTTTGACTCCCTCGACGATTTGGAGGGCAAGTTGAACAAGCTCGAAGTGTTCTACCGCGAACAAATTGCCCGCGGCAACCTCAACGCATACAAAACCATTGATTTGGCCTACAAAGACCAAGTCGTTGCTCAACGCTATTACTAAGAAACCTCATGTCCATGGAATCGCAACCGGAAGAAAAAATCGTCGTCGGCCTTGACATCGGAACGACCAAAATCGCCTGCTTCGTCGGCCGGCGCAACGCGCACAACAAAATCGAAATTCTCGGGTACGGGAAAAGTGAATCCGTTGGGGTGTCCCGCGGTGTGGTAGCCAACATTGAAAAAACGGTGGAATCCATCCGTACGGCTATCGAAGAGGCCCAGCGCACTTCCGGTGCGGACATTGTGCATGTAAATGTGGGCATCGCGGGTCAGCACATCAAGAGCCAACAAACCCGCGGACAACGCACGCGCAGTGACATCGAATCCGAAATCAGCCAAGCGGATATTGACGCGTTGGTCCAGGATATGTACAAGCAAGTCATGCAGCCCGGCGAAGAAATTTTGCACGTACTGCCGCAGGAATACACCGTAGATAATGAAGGTGGCATCAAAGAACCTGTAGGCATGAGCGGCATTCGACTCGAAGCCAACTTCCACGTCATCATCGGTCAGATTGCAGCGATTCGCAACATTCACCGGTGCATTAAGAAGGCCAACCTCAATGTCGACCAACTCATTCTCGAACCGTTGGCTTCATCTGCCTCCGTGCTCAGCGAAGAAGAGAAGGAAGCCGGTGTGGTATTGGTTGACATCGGAGGTGGCACGACGGACATTGCGATTTTCCAAGACGGCATCATCCGACACACGGCTGTGATTCCATTTGGCGGCAATGTGTTGACCGAGGACATCCGCCAAGGATGCCAAATCATGAAGAAACAGGCCGAATTGCTCAAGCAGCGTTTCGGCTCGGCCATTGCCACCGAAA
The DNA here is from genome assembly GCA_049416245.1 of Flavobacteriales bacterium. Lineage (GTDB taxonomy): Bacteria > Bacteroidota > Bacteroidia > Flavobacteriales_D > Sanyastnellaceae > UA16. The sequence continues at coordinate 1,429 of JBMSHA010000340.1, forward strand.
TGAAGGACAACGAGATCGTCTGCATTCCCGGTTTGCAGGGGCGGAATCCGCGCGAGATCAGCTTGAAGAATTTAGCGAGCATCATCGAGGCGCGCATGACCGAAATCATCGAACACGTCCACTTCGAAATCCGCAATTCCGGATTTGCCGACCAACTCATCGGGGGCGTCGTCCTCACCGGAGGCGGATCCCAGTTGCGGCACATCACGCAGCTCTTCCAATACGTTACGGGCATGGATTGCCGCGTAGGGTATCCGAGTGAACATTTGGCCGAGGCGCCCAACCAAGACGTAACCGCCCCCAGTTTTGCGACCGGTGTCGGCCTCGTCATCAATGGATTCGACCGCATTTCTTCCAACGGAGAACACGCCATGGAATCCACCCAAAATTCTCAGCGCGAAGGCTTGCTCGACAAGCTCCGCAAGTACTTCGTTGAAGACGAAGAAATTCAATAATCAGGAAAAAAGAGACGCGATGAACGAAATGAGCACTTCCCCTTCTCAGCACCCCGAATTAACTGCACCCATTAAAGTCATCGGCGTCGGCGGTGGCGGATCGAATGCCGTTAACACCATGTACGACCGCGGCATTCAAGGCGTGGATTTCATTGTTTGCAACACCGATGCCCAAGCGCTCGACGCGAGCCCTGTTCCTGTGAAGGTGCAATTGGGCGCGACGTTGACCGGTGGACAAGGAGCCGGATCGCTTCCTGATGTTGGCCGCAATGCCGCCATTGAAACATTGGATGAAATCAAAGAACTCATCGGAAAGAACACCAGCATGGTCTTCATCACGGCTGGGATGGGCGGCGGTACCGGCACAGGTGCAGCTCCTGTAATCGCTCAAGCAGCTCGC
>JBMSHA010000341.1:0-2282 GCA_049416245.1 Flavobacteriales bacterium
TTTCGGAGGCTGGCCACTACACGACGTTCATCGGTTTTGCCCGGAAATACGGCCAGGGGGTGGACGTCGAAGCGCGTTGGCAGGCCTTCCTCGACTACGAGGCAGGAATCATGGAACGCTACGGCAAGAAAGAAACCATGCACGGCTGAGGTCGCGAATCTGTGCGCCTACTGCCGTTGGATTAATCTTGACGTGCAAGCGTATCGGCAGCACGGGCTTTCCATTGCTCCAATTTGGCCAGGCCTACTTCCTTGCGGTACCGCAGAAGATATGAATTCGCTTTACCCTCTGAGTCCACATAAAACAAATCGGGGTTTTTATTCAAAACAGGGACCAAAAACTTGGCTGCCGAGTTGTATCCCATGTTATCGATGATGATGTAATCTGGATCTGTCTTCACCAAATATTCCAACATTGCCAAGGAATCTGTGGTGAATGGAAAACGCGAAGTGCGCGCACCAGAATGTTCATGAAAAATCATGGGTTTGCGACAGACCACCATCGGGTCTTTGAGCCGGTCTCCTTTCACAGAATCCCCGAAAGCGATGTACTGTTGGAATCCCTCATTCAATGGATTTTGAGAATTCAGGTGGTATTGGTCCAATCGCGTTCGATTCCAAAACAAAAGCCCAAGCAGAATGAACGCAAAGGAAGAGACATATTGGATGTTCAACCGTTCACTTCCCCAACGCACGAGGGTTAGAATTCCGGTGAAGAGTCCGAGATACAAAACTGGAGCAAGCGGCCAAACGTATCGGGAGTAATTACCCCCATGCCACATCAAAAATATTGCACCATTCGCCGCCAGGAAGATGATGAGAAATCGTCCCATGGGACCGAGCATATACAATCCAAATAAAATCAGTGACAACATCATGGCACCTAAGATCCAAATGTGCTTTTCCTGAGTTGTGGGATAGAGGTGCGGCAAAGTCACTTCCATAGAACCTCGGAACATGGTGTCGTAAGCATTCTTTGTCAATTTCTCCTTCCAATCTTCGACCGTCTCCAAGCTTCCTTCTTCTGGATTCCAGGGATTCTTGGTTGTTGCAGTTTCGAGATATCGACCTTTCAATCCGTGGTGTTGATTCCGCAGGGACCATGGCATGGCAAGCAGAACAAACCCCAATGTCATCGCCACTGCGAGTTTCCATTGTTTCTTCAACATTTGATGTACAAAAAATGCCGCCGGCAGCGCCAATCCAATGCCCCGAATGTGAAACACTAAAGCCATGGTAACCAAGGCAAGGTAAAAGTATGGAGAACGCCAAAAGGGCTCTGCATCCTGTAATTTATGAATGAAGCGAAAGGCCAATACCGTAAAAAACATGAAGGGCACTTCGGACATCAATTGAACCCCAAAATGCAAAAGCCCCGCATTCAGCAAAAGCATCACACCAATGACCAACGGCAAAGAGCGCTCCCCGAGCCAATCCTTCAACCAACCCCAAACCAACCATGCGGTTCCTAACAAAAACAGCAAATTGACCCATTTAAAGGAAATGAGGTTGTAACCCAAAAGCCAGCGCTCCGCCAACAGAATCAGAGGATATCCCGGTGGAAACCAATTGGACGGCTTGAATTCGCCCCCATAAGAAGTTCCATAACCATTGCCTTCCCACATGTTTTGCATCAAGTGCAAATAGTAGTAATTATCACCGTTGGGGTTCAGATCTTTCATGAACATGTAACCTGCGGCGTAATACCAAATGACCGCCATAACCAACAAGGCCAGAGCGTCAAGAATCATCACAGGCCTCCGGCCTATCGAATTGCTTGTTTCAGTTGTCATGGGATAGATTTAAAAGATGCGCGGGTTTGAAAGGCCCATTGCGTGCAGTCGGTACAAAACAGAATACCACATCACCCCCAAACCATAAATCGCACTCCGGCGCAAGTTGATGGACGATGCTTCTTCAAAATATTTTGTCGGACATGTCACCTCACCAATTTCAAATCCAGCCTTAAAAATTTGACAAATCATTTGATTATCAAAAATGAAATCATCCGAATTCGCCTCGATGTCAATTTTTTCGAAAATCTCACTCGAGAAGGCGCGATAGCCGGTATGGTATTCGGACAGCTTCTGATTGATGAGGATATTTTGAAACAAGGTCAGAAAGCGATTGGCGACGTACTTGATCAAGGGCATCCCTCCCTTCAAGGCTCCTTTACCAAGGATTCGTGAACCAATAACCACCGGGTAAACATCATTGGCCATCAGATAAGTCATGCTGGTAATTAGTTTTGGTGTATACTGATAGTCGGGGTGGACCATGATG
>JBMSHA010000342.1:0-2279 GCA_049416245.1 Flavobacteriales bacterium
ACATGGGCCAACGACAACCGCACGGTTTTCTACACAAAGAAAGATCCCGTAACGCTTCGCTCGCACCGCATTTACAAGCACGTGTTGGGTACAGATGCCGCCGAAGACCAATTGGTCTATGAAGAAACTGACGAGACATTCAGCTGCAACATCGGCAAAACGAAGAGCGAGGCTTTTTTGATGATTGTCAACTATTCAACCGTCAGTTCTGAATGGCTCTACCTCGATGCCAACACACCCGCTGGTGAGTGGCAGATTATTCAACCCCGTGAGCGGGATTTGGAATACAGCTGCAGTCATTACGGGGATCATTTCTACATCGTTACAAACCGCGACGCGAAGAACTTCAAACTCGTTCGCACACCGGTTTCAGCCACTGGTTATGACAATTGGACCGACGTGTTGCCGCACCGGGAAGAAACCTTGCTCGAAGGGGTAGACATCTTCCAAGATTACTTGGTCGTATCCGAGCGGACGGATGGATTGAACCAAATTCGAGTAAAGCGCTGGGATGATGCCGAAGATTACTACATCGAATTCCCGGATCCGGCCTACTCAGCGTATGTCGGGGCCAACCCCGATTTCGATACCCAAAAGCTTCGTTACAGCTACAACTCCATGACCACCCCGAGCTCTGTGTTCGAAATGGACATGGTTTCACGTGATACCGAGACTTTAAAGCAACAAGAAGTCTTGGGCGGTGAATTCGACCCGAATAATTACCAAAGCGAACGCGTCATGGTGGAAGCCCGCGACGGAACTCAAGTTCCCGTTTCCATCGTGTATCGCAAAGGCACCGAGAAAAACGGCCAAAACCCGTTCCTCTTGTATGCATATGGAAGCTACGGATACAGCATGGACGCCGGGTTCAGCAGCACGCGATTGAGCTTGCTCGACCGCGGATTCGTGTATGCGATTGCGCACATCCGTGGAGGTCAAGAAATGGGCCGAGAATGGTATGAAGATGGAAAGATGTTCAACAAAATGAACACCTTCACGGACTTCGTCGACTGCGGGCGCGCGATGTGCGACCTCGGATTCACGTCACCTGAGCATTTGTACGCCATGGGTGGTTCGGCCGGCGGACTGTTGATGGGTGCTGTCATCAACATGGCGCCTGAACTCTTCAACGGTGTGATCGCCGCTGTGCCTTTTGTGGATGTGATCAACACCATGTTGGACGAGAGCATTCCACTCACCACTGGTGAGTTCGATGAATGGGGCAATCCCAAGAACAAAGATTCCTTTGACTACATGATGGCTTACAGCCCTTATGACAATGTCACCGCGCAGGATTACCCGCACATGCTCGTCACCACCGGCTATTGGGACAGCCAAGTGCAATACTGGGAGCCCGCAAAATGGGTTGCGAAACTCCGTGACACGAAAACCGACGACAACCTCCTCATCATGGATTGCAACATGGAGACCGGACACGGTGGTGCTTCGGGTCGCTTCAAGCGTCTCAGAGAAACAGCCATGGAGTACGCATTCTTCATGATGCTCGAAGGCATTACGGAGTGATGAAACGCTACCGACGGCTCACCGTCGAAGAGCTGGAAGGGGTTCGCCCGGAGTTCGTGAAATTTCTGGCCTCGGAAGGCATCGCTGCCGATGATTGGGAGCGAAAACTGCAGGAGGATTCGTCGGATGTGCTGGCGTGTATTGACGCGTTCAGCGAAACGTTCTGGGACGGGGCCACCGGGGCCATCGAGTGCCTTGAACATCATCCTTCAGCCGACAACTTGTGGGTCTTTCATTTCGCGGAGCGATCGGCACACGTGATCCAATGCCAAAAGTCAGGGGAAGCGCTTGCGTGGTCTCAAGGAGGAAAACAATTTGAACCCGAGGCCCGGGGCCAAGAAATCTTCCTCTTACTCGAACAAGGAGCCAAACCCTGCTCTTCCGAGCGCTTCAAGGAAATTCACAATCAAATGACCGCAGCGGCTAAGCCGGCTTGAAGGCCTCCGCCGGGAGATCAAACCCGCGATTCGCTAACCAGATTGCCACATCGTCTTCGACCGGATGATGCCAATGCGTTTCCAATCCCGCCGCGAGGGCACCCTCCACATGTTGTTTTGAATCGTCGATGAACAAGGTGCGCTCTGGGACCACGCCATGTCGGGCGCACAGCGACTTGAACGCCATCGGATCAGGCTTGCGGGCGCCCATTTCATGGCTATAATGAATGCCTTCAAAAGCCGAGCGGAATGCGCTCAGTCCGTAATGAGATTCGATCCAAGCTTCGAAAACATGGGCGTGGATGACGTTGGTATTGG
>JBMSHA010000343.1:0-2270 GCA_049416245.1 Flavobacteriales bacterium
CGATGAAATTAAATCTCCTGAGTTTGAATCAGGTTTCGTAAAAGGTCCACGCGGCATAGGGAAAACACGACTAGTCCAGGAATGGAGTCGGCGATTGAAAGATGAGGAGCCGAACTGGCAAATCTTTTTTGGTGATTGTGACGAAATCCAGGAAGCAGATCATTTGGCGTGTGAGCCTTTTGTTGAAGCCTTCGGAGTTTTCCTTGATATCAACGAAATCCAAGATCGTTCGGCAGTTATTGACGCTAACTTCCAATCCGTAATTGGAGCCATTTCGGATGCAGGACCAGTTTCTGCACCAGCAGCACTGGAACAAGATGTGAAAGAATCGCTGGAAGATTTCGCAATGCATCTAGTTGAGCGATTGGAAAAGCAACCTGGTCAATTGATGTTGATCTTGGATGATTTGCAATGGATTGATGAAGACTCGAAGCGACTTCTAATGCTTTTCTGGGGAATGGTGTCTCGGAATGTGAATCTCAAGGGGCGTATGAAACTCATTTGCACCTACCGTGTGAATGGTGCCCATTCATCTGATCGCCTGGCTGAATCTGAGTTTGATGAACTTATGGATTCAATGGGTTGTCAATCCCTAGTGACGGAAGATTCGTTCGATACTAAAGATTTCGTTCTGGGTCTTAATCGCGAGAATAAGAATTTCACACTATCCAAGCAAAGCTTGAACGATCTGAATGATATTTTTAATCAGCAGCTTTCGCAAGCTGATGTTGATGGAAATCACCCGGTAACTCCTTTATTTGTGATTCGCAATCTTGATCAAATGCAACATTCTGGCACGCTCACGCCAGGAACAGATGGTTGGGTGTTGACACATTCACTTACAGCGGATGATTTGCTCAATGCGGAAGATATTGATGTTTATTTTCATGAGTGTTTCCGGAAGTATCCAGCTAAGTGGATGCGTGTTTTGGAAAGTGCATCCATTGTGGGCAGGAGTTTTGATGCAACGATTTTGGCAGCGGTTTGGGGCCATGAATTGCTTGATGTATTGGATTTCTTGGAGCAGTTAGAGGGTGAAGGAATTTTGGAAGATGTCCGCGGGGATGATAATGTATATCGATTTAAGGACAAGCGTGCCATTGCAGCCATCAAGTCCTTCTATCCGACTGTTCACGGTGATCGGAATGCCCGACAAATAGTAATCGAATACAACAAGCGATTGCTTGCGGCCGATGCAGGATTGGTTCCTCTCCGCGCTGAACATTCAAGCGCTGATTTGAGGAGGTACCTTGATCGTCTGATGAAAATTCCAGGCGTTCATGCTAGAGCAGAGGACGGGTGGTTATTGATGGAAGAGCTTTCCATTCGGTTTGCAATTGATGCTGAAACTTTAGGGACGGCTCCGTTGGAACAGTTAGCTTCCGATGCAAAAAGCTGGGGGAACCTGACGATTTCCCGATGGATTGAAACGTTGGTCATAATCCTTGGGTCAGATACCCGAGCTGCGAAGATGAGCCTCGATAAATTGGGTCCCTGGAACCCAGATTCGGAAAGAACTTTTGGCGCTTACGTTCGGCTCTTATTTGATCGAAGACATGGGCCAAAGCTTGAAGTGGGCTCGCATCAATTTTTATCGCAGGAGATCCGTCAAAAAATAGGGAGCGATGCGATCGAAAAGGCTCAGGGAACAGTCTGGGTAGGTGTGGTGGCCTTATTGCTTCACCACCCTCATGCGAGTGATGAAGACCGTCAATCGTTGGCAGCGGCATGGCGAGCTCAACCACCTTTGATAGGGCAGGACAACGCGTTGGCTTTGAAGCGGTTTGAAATTGAAATATGGGAACGCGGCGAAGGTAACCCTGAGGCGGTCGTTGAACGTTGGAAGGAACACTGGATAGAAGTTGTTGCTCATGGCTCCCTTCGACAGCGTAAAATTGTAGCCAAGGGCATCTTACATCGAATTTTGAACCGCTCCAAGGACATCCAAGGAGCAGTGGGGTGGTTCATCGAACAAGAGAAATTGTTGCGGTCCGTTGAAGGAAGAATTCACTTGGCATGGGTCATTGTGTTGGAAGAGACCCTTTTGGAAAATGTATATGCGCGCCGATTGCTCTGTAGGGAACACGAACAGAAATTAAGGAGTTGGTTTGAGGAGTTGAATCAATACCTCGAGCTCCGCTTCGAACCGAGTCGCTTTTCAGAAGAAGTTTTGGCTGTTCGTATTGCGCGCATTCAGTGTGAAATTGAATGGCAGGTACTCACGGAAGAGGAGTTCGAAAGAGCTGGTAGAGACTTACTCGCTTACACCG
>JBMSHA010000344.1:0-2256 GCA_049416245.1 Flavobacteriales bacterium
TTGGTCTATTATCCATTTGACGAAGCCATACTGAATAAAACGGCCTCGTTGGAAGACGAGGTCCGCATTGCGAAAATACTTTCCATCTAACCGAATAGAATTTAACCCTGATATGAAGAAAATTGCCATCAACGGTTTTGGCCGCATCGGCCGATTGGCCTTCCGCCAAATGCTCGACCGCAACGATTTGAACGTCGTTGCCATCAATGATTTGACGGATGTCGACACCCTTGCCCACCTGCTTAAGTTTGACAGCATCCACGGAAAGTTCAACGGCACGGTGGAAGTTTCAAACGGGAACTTGGTCGTGAATGGATCGACCATTGCGATCTCAGCAGAACGTGATCCAGCGAATCTGCCATGGGGTTCTCTCGGTGTAGACGTGGTCGTCGAATCCACCGGTGTTTTCACGAGCAAAGAAAAGGCGGGTTTGCACCTCGAGGCTGGAGCCGGTAAGGTGGTCATTTCTGCACCTGCTAAGGGCGAACTCAAGACAGTGGTCTTGGGTGTAAACGATTCGATTCTTACGGCTGACGATCGCATCGTATCCAATGCTTCTTGCACAACCAACTGCCTCGCGCCCATGGCCAAGGTATTGGACGACACGTTTGGTGTCGATCACGGTTTGATCACCACCATTCATGCCTACACGGCAGACCAACGCATTCAAGACGCACCGCACAAGGACCTTCGCCGTGCACGGGCGGCAGCGCTGAGCATGATTCCGACTTCAACTGGCGCAGCCAAAGCGGTTGGTTTGGTGTTGCCACAACTGGCCGGGAAGTTGGACGGGCTTGCGGTGCGTGTACCCACACCTACCGGATCGGTTACCGATTTGACTGTCATCTTGAAGCAGGAGGTCACAACGGAAGAAGTCAATGCGGCCATGAAGAACGCCGCAGAAGGCGCCATGAAAGGGGTGTTGGAGTACTCCACTGACCCGCTTGTTTCAGTCGACATTGTAGGCAACCCACACAGCTGCATCTTCGATTCCGGTTTGACCAAAGCCATGGGCAAGACGGTAAAAGTATTTGGATGGTACGACAATGAGGCCGGTTACGCTACCCGTGTCGCAGATTTGGGTGCGCGTTTGTAATCCCTCGATTAAACGATTCAGTTTTGAAGATTTTAATAGCAGATAGCGGTTCCACCAAGTGCGACTGGATGGTGATCGATGAGCAGGGGAATACCCTGTCTGAATTTCACACCATGGGATTCAATCCCTACTTCCATGATGCGGATTTGGTGGAGTCGAAAATGCGTGAATCTGAAGAAGCTTCAGCGCTTGCGGGAGAAGTATCGAAGGTATACTTCTACGGCGCCGGAAGCAGTTCGGAAGCCTTGTGCGCGATTATACGCGAAGGGTTGGAGCGCGTTTTCGCCGCTGCAGAGGTGCACGTAGGGCACGATTTGGATGGGGCAGCGTATAGCACGTATGCCGGAGATCCTGCGATTACGTGCATCATCGGCACGGGATCCAATTCCTGCTATTTTGATGGCAGTACAACATCTGAAAAGGTACCTGCATTGGCCTACATCCTCGGGGATGAAGCCAGCGGATCGTGGTTTGGAAAACGCCTATTGGCTTTGCATTTGTACCACAAGCTCGATCCTACCGTGGATGCAGATTTTGTGAGCACGTTTGGTTTCAGTAAAGATGACATCGTTAACCGGGTGTACCAAGAGCCCAATGCCAACGTTTTCTTGGCCTCTTTCATGACCTTTATTGGTCGCCACCAAGAAGTGCCTCAGATCATTTCTTTGCTCGAGGAAGGGTTTCAAGGGTTTATCGATGTGCACGTCAAGTGTTATGATAACTACCAGGATGTGCCAGTCCACTTTGTCGGTTCCGTGGCATACCACTTCCAGCCCGTGCTTCGCCACGTTTGCGAGCGTGAAGGCATCGAGGTGGGGCATATCATAAAACGACCCATTGACGGTTTGGCTGATTACCACATGAAGTATATTCTGAACGCTTAATCAATGGCAGAAATTCGCGCATGCATTTTCGACTTGGATGGTGTGATCGTCGATACGGCATCTCACCACTTTGTGGCATGGCGTCAATTGGCTGACGAATTGGGTATACCGTTTTCTGAAGTAGACAATGAGGCACTGAAAGGGGTGTCAAGGGTGGACAGCTTGGAATACATCTTGAGAAAAGGCGGCTTGGTGCTCGACGCAGCGACGAAGGTGCGCCTCATGGATCGTAAAAACGCCCATTACCTTGAATTGGCGAGTCAAACTACACCCGAG
>JBMSHA010000345.1:0-2251 GCA_049416245.1 Flavobacteriales bacterium
GCCCGGTTTCAACGCAGAACCGACGGTGCGAGAAGCGCCGAGCAAGGGCTTCAAGTCGGGGTGGTTGGATTGGTTGATGGGCGTGGGTACGGCCACAATATGAAATTGCGCCGCTTTCAAATCTTCGGGATCCGCAGTAAATGTGATGTCACACCCGTCGAAATCAGACGCTTCCAATTCTTCAGAAGGGTCAATGCGATTGCGCATCATTTCAACGCGTTCGGCATTGATGTCAAAGCCAATGACTTTGATGTGTTTAGCAAACGCCAGGGCGATGGGCAAGCCCACATACCCCAATCCGACCACGCTCATCGTGGCTTCTTTCGCGATCAATTTATCGTACATGCTCATCGCTTTCATTTTCGATTTTTTCGACCGCCGGCTCACCGGCTTCGTTTGTTTTCAATTGATAATGGTCCCCGCTTTCGCTGCACATGGCCTGTCCGTTTGCATCGAAGTCCAACCGTTGGCCGAATTGGGACATCCAACCGATTTGTTGGGCGGGATTGCCAACGACCAGGGCATAGGCGGGGACGTGTTTTGTGACCACGGCTCCGGCGCCGATGAAGGCGTACGGTCCGATGTCGTTGCCGCAGACGATGGTGGCATTGGCGCCGATGCTGGCTCCGCGACCCACGTGCGTGCGTGAGTATTGGCCCCGTCGATTGACGGCGCTGCGGGGGTTGATGACGTTGGTAAACACACAGCTGGGGCCCAGGAACACGTCGTCATCGCACGTGACGCCTTCGTAGATGGAGACGTTGTTTTGGACTTTGACATTGGCGCCGAGGCGCACACCGGGTGAGACCACCACATTTTGACCGATGTTGCAGCGCTCGCCGAGCACGGCGCCCGGCATGATGTGGCTGAAGTGCCAAATCTTCGAGCCTGCTCCGATTTCTGCGCCGGCATCGATCACAGCGGTTTCATGTGCTTGGTAGTCCAACTCAGTCTTTTTTATAGGCCTTGAAATCCTTGTGTTCGGACTTGTTCAGTTCTTCCGGAGTCAACGTCTGGAAATACGCATAGGTGCGTTTCAGCCCTTCTGCGCGATTGATTTTTGGCTCCCAGCCGAGCACTTCTCTCGCCCGTGTGATGTCCGGACGGCGTTGTTTCGGATCGTTTTCGGGCAAATCGCGGTACACGACTTTTTGGTCGGTACCGGTCAATGCAATGATCTCTTCGGCAAAGTCGCCAATGGTGATTTCGTCGGGGTTGCCAATGTTCACCGGTCGGGTTTCGTCCGAGAAATGCAGTCGGAAAATGCCCTCAACTAAGTCGTCTACGTAACAGAAGCTTCGGGTTTGCGAGCCATCACCAAAGATGGTCAAATCTTCTCCGCGCAAGGCCTGGCCGATGAAGGCGGGCAGCACGCGACCGTCGTTAAGGCGCATCCGGGGACCGTAGGTGTTGAAAATCCGAACGATGCGCGTCTCCAAACCGTGGTACCGGTGGTAAGCCATCGTGATGGATTCCTGGAAGCGCTTGGCCTCATCATATACGCCGCGAGGGCCGATGGTATTGACGTGACCGAAGTATTCTTCATGTTGCGGATGCACTTCCGGGTCACCATAAATCTCGCTGGTTGAAGCGATGGTGACACGCGCGCCTTTGTGTTTGGCGAGTCCGAGGCAATTGTGCACTCCCAGGGATCCCACTTTCAACGTTTGAATGGGGATTTTCAAGTAATCAATGGGAGAAGCCGGCGATGCGAAATGCAGGATGTGGTCCAGGTCGCCCTCGATGTCAATGTATTCCGTGACGTCGTGCCGGTGAAAGGTGAAATTGGGATGCTCAGCGAGGTGAGCGATGTTTTTCATATCGCCCGTGATGAGGTTGTCCATCCCCTCGACTTTGAATCCTTCTTTCAAGAATCGATCGCACAGATGTGAACCCAAGAACCCCGCAGCGCCTGTGATGAGAACCCTTTCCATCAGGCGCCGGGGTGTACTGTGGATCGTCCGATGCTTTTGTAGTAGAAACCGTGCTCTTGCATGGTGTCCAACTCGTAAAGGTTTCGTCCATCAAACACGACAGGGCCATTCATTCGGCGTTTCACATCTTCCATATTCGGGTTGCGGAAAACCTGCCACTCGGTGCAAATCAACAGCGCATCCGCGCCATCTAGCGCTTCCATGTGACTTCCCGCGTATTGGATGCGATCGCCGATTCGTCGCTTTACGTTATCCATCGCCTCCGGGTCGTAGGCCACGACCGTCGCGCCACGGGCCGCGAGCGCCTGGCCCAGGCG
>JBMSHA010000346.1:0-2247 GCA_049416245.1 Flavobacteriales bacterium
TGGCCTTGAATGCGTAACGGTGCTCGAAATAGACGCGCAACACCTGGCTCACCGAAGCGTGGTGTTCTTTGACGCGTCCCTCTTTCCAAATTGCTTCTTTTTCAATGCGTTCCAATTCACGTAGGGCGATAACGTGCGCGGGTTCCAGCGGAACTTCGGGTTTCTTTTCAATGTGATCCGAGGCTTCCGGCTTACGTTGCGCGAGTCGCCTACCCAACCAGATGGCTGCTGCGCCTGCCAAGAGGATTCCCAAAACCCACGGAAGCCATTGCCTTGCGCGCTCTTGCCACGTCCATTGGACGCGCCGAATGTCGGCTGGCGCTGCAATTTTCCCAGGCTCGCCTGGTGCGGTTAACAACACCTCCAAAAGCAGCGGGTTGGAAAGGAGGGTGTCTCCAGACCACACCAACGCAATCGGCGGGATTGCTCGGAAACCACTGTCCCAGCTTGTGACCAAAAGGGTTTGTGATACACGAATCACATCCCTGCCATCTTCTGCGGGGACGGCCAGGGTGTCCAATAAGCTGCGCTGCAGGATTTCGAGGCCACCTGGCAAGGTGTCGTTCCACGCAGGCCAATCAAAGCTGCCGCTGCCTTGCTCGATGTACCGATCTGCATGGATGTGCAGCCCCACGGGGGAGCCAATGGTGATGACGTTGGTGTCCAATGTCATGGTTACGGATTGGGAAAATCCGTTTTGCATGGCACCGAAAAGTGCAACCATCAAAATTCCTGCACGAATGTTAAGCACGGCGATCAAACAGTTGCATGAGGGGTTGGACATAAGGGCGGTCCGTGCAGAGCACGGCTTGGTCCACCCCGGATTTGGCGAATAGCGCTTTCAATTGAGCTTCGCGTGTTTTTTCTTGTTTTGCGTGGTTGGTGCGTGTTTTCCGGCGTCCAGTGTAGACCCACTTGGCTTGGCCCGTTTCTGGATCTTGGACGGGGATCCAACCCAGAGATGGGAGCTTCCGGTCCAAAGGATCAGTCACACGCAGGGCGATCAAGTCATGACGTCGCCCGGCTTGACGCAGGGTTTGGTCGAAGCCGCTGTCTCGAAAATCGGAAATCAAAAATGCAATGGTGCGCTTCTTCATCGCCGACAGAAAATGGCCGAGTGCCGAGTTGATGTCGGTGCCACGCCCTTCGGGAGATGTTTCAATGATTTCGCGGATGATTCTGAGGATGTGGGAGCGACCTTTCTTAGGCGGAATGAAGCGTTCAATTCGGTCGGTAAACAGGATGGCACCGACTTTGTCGTTATTGCCCATGGCGCTGAACGCCAGCACAGCACTGAGTTCCGTGATGAGTTCCATTTTGCTCTTCGATCGTGTCCCGGTGGTGTTCGATCCGCTGATGTCAATCAAAAGAAAAACAGTGAGTTCCCGTTCCTCCTCGAAGACCTTCACGTACGGATGGCCCATGCGTGCCGTCACGTTCCAATCAATGGTGCGGATTTCGTCACCGTGCTGGTATTCGCGGTTTTCGCTGAACGCCATGCCACGGCCTTTGAAAGCGCTGTGGTATTCGCCCGAAAAAATCCGGTCGCTTAGCCCTCGGGTTTTTAACTCCACCCGCCGTACCCGTTGAATCAACTCAGCTGTATCCATGAGGCGTGAGGGTTAAGGTACCTGCACGTTGTCCATGATTTCCGTGATGATCTGCTCCGTGCCGATGTTCTCGGCTTCGGCTTCAAATGTCAATCCAATGCGGTGTCGCAAAACGTCCATCGCAACCGCTCGCACGTCTTCCGGTGTCACATAACCTCGGTGATTCAGGAAGGCATGGGCTTTGGACGCCACGCCCAATCCGATGCTTGCACGCGGCGATGCGCCGAAATTGATGAGCTGTGTCAAGTGTCCCATGCCGTACTGGCCGGGCTCACGTGTTGCGAACACGAGGTCGACGATGTAGCGTTCAATCTTTTCGTCGAGGTAAATTTCTTTGACCAATTGGCGCGCCAGAATGATGTCTTTCGGTTTGACGACCGCCTTGGGTTTGGGCATGCCCGCAGGAGCGAGGTTGGCTCGGATAATCTGCTGTTCCTCATTTTTCGTCGGATAACCGATGACCACCTTGAGCAAAAACCGGTCAACCTGCGCTTCGGGCAGCGGGTATGTACCTTCTTGTTCAACCGGGTTTTGAGTAGCCAAAACCAAAAACGGCTCAGGCAATGGGTATGATTCTGGACCGATGGTTACTTGGCGTTCTTGCATCGCCTCGAGTAACGCGCTTTGCACCTTCGCA
>JBMSHA010000347.1:0-2235 GCA_049416245.1 Flavobacteriales bacterium
TGGCTTTTTCATACCATTCTTCAGCTCCCGTAGGCTCCATCAATTTCAGGAAACTCTCCCCCGCCATAAAGGCGACACGCCCCTTTTCATCAATGTCTTTTACTTTCGGGTAAGCCTTAATGTACTCTTGCAGTGAAGTGCTGTATGCGCCTCGCTCATAGGCGCGATCCGCCTCCTCGGACAAATCACTTTGAGCAGAAGCCAATCCAACGATGAAGAGCATGAGCAAACCAACTGATGAGGTTCGCGTCCAACAAGCTTGCAGGTAGTTGTGCATATCGTAACGCTTAATAATCAATCCCCGAATGTAAGGCAAAGAGACCAATCGCAAGGTATAGAAATCCAAAAAGCTAAAATCAAAACGGCCGGAAATTCTCCGGCCGCTTCAATTCGCAACGTTTCAACTGGCTTATCGCGTGAAGAGCAATTCAGAGAATTTCGGCAGTGGCCAATCTGCATCGTCCACAACCGTCTCCAGATTGGCACAGATTTCTGCGACCTTTTCCATGCTCGGCACCAACTTCTCCGCAAACGCCCGTGCAGTCATCAAGGCTGATTTGCCAGACTCGGCTTTGTTGTGTGTGGCCTCCATTTCACCGCAGGCCGCATACAAATCTTGGATCAATGCCCCCGCCTCTTTGATCAAAGCGACTTGCGCACCTGAATACTTCGAAGCTTCTTTGCCCAATACTTGATTGATTTGTCCCACGTTGCTCAGCAAACCATTCTGAAAACGAATGGCCGCTGGCAAAATTGAATTGCGGCTCATATTCAGCAATACCCGGTATTCAATTTGCCGCTTCATGATGTAATTCTCAAGTTCCACCTCAACACGCGCTGCGACTTCCTCCTTTCGCAGCACGCCTTGCGATTCAAACAACTGAACCACTTCCTTGCGGTTGAATACTTCCAAAGCATCGGGGGTGTTTTTCAAGTTCGACAACCCTCGCTTTTTCGCTTCCTTCACCCATTCATCAGAGTAGCCATTGCCTTCAAATCGGATGCTCTTGCTTTCTGTAATCAACTTTTGCAATTCCTTCAAAATGGCGTCGTCCTTCTTGTCGCCGCTTTCTATGCGCGCATCTACTGCCACCTTAAACGCAGCGAGCTGCTCGGCTACGATGGTATTCAACACGGTCATGGGCACTGCACAATTGGCGGTACTTCCCACTGCACGCAATTCAAATTTGTTACCAGTGAATGCGAATGGTGACGTGCGGTTGCGGTCGGTATTGTCCAACAATACTTCCGGAATTCGTCCGATTTCCAACTTCAGCGCAGTTTTGTCTTCCGGAGTCAACTTACCCGCCTTGATGCTGGTCTCGAGCTCGTCCAAGAGTTCAGAAAGCTGTGAACCAATGAAAGCGCTGATGATCGCCGGCGGCGCCTCATTCGCACCCAATCGGTGATCATTGCCCACGGAGGCAATCGATGCACGCACGACGTCAGCATGCTTGTGCAATGCCGCAAGGGTGTTGACGAAGAACGTCAAAAAACGCAGATTCGTTTTCGGGTTGTTGCCCGGCTTCAAGAGATTTACTCCGGTATTGGTTCCCAAAGACCAGTTGTTGTGCTTGCCCGAACCATTCAAACCGGGGTACGGCTTCTCATGCAGCAGCACCCGGAAATCGTGCTTGCGGGCCACTTGTTCCAACACCTCCATGAGCATGAGGTTGTGGTCGTTGGCGAGGTTGGCTTCTTCGAAAACTGGAGCACATTCGAATTGGTTCGGAGCGACTTCGTTGTGACGTGTTGTCACTGGAATCCCCAACTTATGGCACTCCAATTCGAATTCCTTCATGAACGCCGTGGCTCGGGCCGGAATGCTTCCGAAATAGTGATCGTCGAGCTGTTGGCCCTTCGCGGGAGTGGCTCCGAACAACGCTCGACCGGTCATTTGCAAATCGGGCCGTGCGGCGTGCAGGGCTTTATCAACGAGGAAGTACTCCTGTTCCCAACCTAACGTGGCCACGACCTTCGTGATGTTTTTGTCGAAATATTGGCATACCGCAGTCGCCGCATCGTCTACTTTGGCCAATGCCTTCAACAACGGCATCTTGTTGTCCAAGGCAAAACCGGTGTAGCTGATGAAAATCGTCGGAATGCAGAGGGTGTGTCCCCAAACAAACGCTGGTGAAGTCGGATCCCAAAGCGTGTAGCCACGGGCCTCGAACGTATTCCGAATGCCGCCACTCGGAAAGGAGCTTGCATCGGGCTCCTGTTGAACGAGCAACG
>JBMSHA010000348.1:0-2226 GCA_049416245.1 Flavobacteriales bacterium
CCCCGAATGGAAAGTTTGTTTTGGACGCTGCCCCGGAGCAAGCGCGAAATTTCATTGGTTTTGCTGCGGGTTCGGGCATTACGCCCATCCTCAGTCAAATCAAGCACGTTTTGAATTCAGAGCCACAAAGCCGATTTACGTTGTTTTACGTCAATCGCGATACGTCTTCCATCATTTTCCGGGAGTTGCTCCAGGAATTGAAGGATCGCCATTTGAATCGCTTTCGCCTGTTTCACATCTTGACCCGCGAGCCCCAGGACATCGATTTATTCAATGGTCGTTTGGACGAAGCGCGTTGCCGAGCGATTTTGGAAAGCGAGTGGGTGGATGTGTCTCAACTCGATGCGGCCTATTTGTGCGGTCCAGAATCCATGATTTGGGCTTGCAAGGCGGCATTGGAATCTGCTGGAATGCCTTCAAGCCAGGTCAAATTCGAATTGTTCACTGCTGCTAATGCGAAAGCTGAATCGAAAGGAGTTGCGAGCGAAAGTGCATCGGCAGCTTCAGGAACGAAATCGCTCTCGATTGTCCTGGATGGAATGACAACGATCGTCGAGGTTCCGGAAGGCAAGTCCATCATGGATGCAGCCTTGGACGCTGGGATGGACGCGCCGTACAGCTGCCTCGGTGGTGTGTGTTGCACGTGCCGCGCCAAGATGGTCGAAGGCGAGGTTGCGATGGACGTGAACTATGCCTTGGAGCCGGACGAAGTGTCTTCAGGTTTTGTATTGACTTGCCAATCGAAATTGCAAGGCGACGGTCCGTTTGTGGTCGATTTTGATCAACAATAAGACGAGTTGCTATCCATCGGCCCGCTCAGAGAGCTCGAGCCAGCGATTTTCTGCCGTATCCAGCGCTTCGGTGATTTTCGACAATTCCTTGCCCAAACGATTCAATTCCTCGGGGTCATTGCAGGTGTAAAGTTGATCCGTCAACTCGGATTTTTCGGTTTCAAGCTGGGCAATTTGACCTTCAAGCTGCTCAAATTCGAATTTTTCCTTGAAACTAAGTCGTTTGGAGTAATCGTTTTTGATGGCCGTCGGATTGTCTTTGACCAGTGACCCGGACGCGGAGGTAGCCGCTTGTTCAGCCTTTGCTTTTCGTTCTGCAGCCTCTTCGGCTTCCGTTAGTCGGTATTGGGTGTAATTGCCGGGGAAGAAGCGGACGTCAGTTGACTGTCCAAGAACCCATACATGCTCCACCAATCGATCCATGAAATACCGATCGTGGCTTACGATGATGAGGCAGCCTGGAAAATCAAGAAGGAACTCTTCGAGAATCTGGAGGGTGTATATGTCCAAATCGTTGGTGGGCTCGTCGAGAATCAGGAAATTCGGATTGGCCATGAGCACCTGCAGCAAATGCAGCCGTTTGCGCTCGCCCCCGCTCAAAGAGGAAATGACTTGATGGTGGGTTGCACGCGGGAAAAGAAATCGTTCGAGCAATTGTGCCGCGGTGATCTTCTGGCCTTTTTCTAGCGGCATGAATTCTGCGATGTCGTAAACGGCTTCGATGATGCGCTGACCTTCGGGGAAGACGGCCCCCGATTGATGATAATGCCCAAAAACCACGGTTTCTCCGACGACTACTTTGCCGCGCAACGGAGCTGCCTTTTGCGTGAGTAATTCGAGTAATGTCGATTTGCCTGAACCGTTTTGGCCGACGATGCCGATGCGCTCTCCACGTTTAAAATGGTGCGACACCCCTTCGAAAAGTGTGCGCTCACCAAAGCCATGTCCGACTTTGTGGAATTCCACAATTTTACCTCCCAACCGATGCGGATTCAAGCGAAGGGTAAGGGGGTCTTCCTCCAATCGTTTTTTCGCGGCTGATTTGATTTCGTAGAAGCGTTCAATGCGGGATTTGGATTTGCCGGTGCGTGCGGAAGGGGTGGCGCGCATCCATTCCAATTCGCGTTTGAAGGAGCTCCGTGCTTTGGTGCGATTGGCCAACGCATTTTCCTTGCGCTCATCCCGTTTTTCCAAATAATAGCTGTAATTCCCCTTGTATTTATAGAGGGTTTGATCCTCCAATTCCAAAATGGTATCACACACATTTTCCAAGAAATACCGGTCGTGGGTGATCATCAGCAACGTCATGCGCGACTGGGCCAAATGCCGTTCGAGCCATTGGATCATGTCCAAATCCAAATGATTCGTGGGCTCATCGAGGAAGAGCACATCGGGCTCTTCAATCAACACGCGGGCCAAGGCAATCCTCCTGCGC
>JBMSHA010000349.1:0-2209 GCA_049416245.1 Flavobacteriales bacterium
GGGCCACACGTCGAACCCGTTTGCAAATCAGAACTTGGCTCAGCTTCAAAATGCCACAAAACATTCCAAGGAGTCTCGAATTCTTCGGATTCATCCGTGATGGTAGGAACGTCCGAGAAACCGGAGGTCGTGCTAGAAATCCAGCCGTCGCCATTGGGATCAAGCAACGAATCATTCACGGCTGTCCGAAAAATCTGGCCGGGCGTTTGAGCAAAGGAAGCCTCTCCAAAAAACAACAGGAAAAAGGCGAAAACAAAATACCTCACTTTGATGTCTTGTAGATTAAAAAATACAATATAAGGCAAAAATATGCCTATTAGTCGGATACCGGAGTGCTTTTTTTTTGGCAAGAATGCCCCAATGCCCGTTGAGCTATCTTCACGACATGACAAACAAAGGACAAAGCGCGCCCAAGCCCGTAGGGGCCTACCCATTTGCTCGAAAAGCCGGCAACCTGCTCTTTTTAAGCGGTGTCGGGCCGCGCGTTGCAGGAAGCGACGCCCATGATAGCGGAGTTCCCGGGTTGGCTTTGGACCACAATGGAAATTTCAAAGAATTCGATTTTGAAGCCCAAGTGCACAGTGTTTTTGCCAATGTAAAGGCCATTTTGGAGGCGAACGGGAGCAACTGGGAAGAATTACTCGATATCACCGTCTTTCTGGTCCACATGAACCGCGATTTCAAAACGTTCAATCGCATCTACGCTGAGTACTTCCCCAACCCAGCGACCCAACCATGCCGAACTACCGTTGAAATCAACCGCCTCCCAACGCCTATAGCCATTGAGCTGAAATGCGTAGCGGCCGTGGCCGACTAATCTCGTCACATCAACCCACGTATGAGGGTTGAGAATTCATGCGCTCACGGTACTTGATTGACCGGAATTTTCCGAATTTGCCCCTATGGGAGAACGACAAGAATTTGGGGATGACATCCTGAAAAAACTCGAGGCGCTGTCGGATAAATACGCCGCCATGGGCCAAGACCTCAGCGCGTATTTGGACGGCCTGCTGTACGCTGATTACCTGACGTATTGGGATTACATCAACCTCGATACGCTCTTAAGTCTGCAGCATCCCATCACACCATTGCCCGATGAGTCCATCTTCATCGTTTACCACCAGATTACCGAGCTGTACTTCAAACTCGCCTTGCATGAATTGGAGCAGGTCAACACCGCTGCCCCTTCCGATGCCGCTGCGATTCTAAAGCGCGTCAACCGCGTCAACCGCTACTTTGAAGCACTCACCCACAGCTTCGAAATCATGGTGGACGGCATGGATCAGGACCAATTTCTCAAATTCCGCATGTCGCTGCTGCCTGCAAGTGGATTTCAGAGCGCGCAGTACCGCAAAATCGAAATCCGATCCACGACGTTCAATCGGCTCTTGAACGAAGACCACCGCGATGCGAATGAAGGATATCAGCCTGGGGATATCGAAAGTTTGTACCCTCACATTTATTGGAAGGCCGGTGCTGTTGAGCTGGCCTCCGGCAAAAAAACACTCACCCTTCGGCAATTCGAGGTGAAATACGACCACGACCTGTTGGAGCTCGCGGAAAACACCTTTGAAGTGAACCTGCGCTCGCTGTGGCAAGCGCTCCCTCCGGAGGAACAAACAGACGAATTGAAGCAAGCCCTGCGTTGGTTGGATGTAAACGTCAACATCAATTGGCCCCTCAGTCACTACAAAAGCGCCGTGCGCTACCTCCAGCGCAACCCCGAAGACATCGCCGCCACCGGCGGCACCAATTGGCAGAAGTACCTGCCACCGCGTTTCCAAAAGCGCATTTTCTACCCGGAATTGTGGAGTGCGGACGAATTGAACGAATGGGGAAAGGGATGGGTCGAAAAGGAAGTGTTCGGTCGCGGTTGATGCAATATTGGTCCTCCCTCTTCATCCTGTGCTGTGGCCTGATCGCTTGCGGCGGTCAAGGCGAAGGTTCCGTATTCGTTGAGCCCGAAGCGCCTCCGCACGTACCAATCGAACGATTCGGTGTGGTCTGGGAAGGCCTGGAGGTGGATTCCGGCACGGTGCAACCCGGTCATTCGCTTTCCCACATCCTCGGCCCCGCAGGCGTTTCAGCTGGAGCCATTGCAACCATCGCCAACGAAAGCAAGGACACGTACAACGTCCGCAACATCCGCTCCCAGCAACCCTATTGGATCGCGTTTGATGGAGACAGCATCCAACCCGCCCGATACTTC
>JBMSHA010000350.1:0-2193 GCA_049416245.1 Flavobacteriales bacterium
TTTTGATCACGTCATTTTGGCTTCTGGAGTAAAACCAAGGCCATGGCATATAGAAGGGCTGGAAGGCTCATCTGTCGTTGATTACATCGACGTTATCAACCAAAGCGTCACCGTAGGGAAACGGGTTATTATTATTGGAGCGGGCGGAATCGGATTCGATGTAGCTGACTTTTTGCTCCATGATCAAAACGATTCCTTTTACGCAAAATGGGGCATTGACCAATCTCTAGAAAAGCGCGGTGGCTTGAACAAACCCGAAGCCACGCATCCGGCAAGAGAAATCCATTTGTTTCAGAGATCCGAGGGAAAGGTAGGAGCAGGATTGGGCAAAACGACCGGCTGGATTCACCGGCTCAACCTGAAGATGTCGAACGTGCAAATGCATAGCGGCGTGACCTATCATCAAATTGCCGACGGCCGGCTGATCTATACGGAAAATGAAAAGCAGCACGCTCTGGACTTTGATCACATCGTTGTTTGTGCAGGCCAAGTTCCCTACCACCCCTTGAGTGGTCAATTAGAAAGCCTGAACGTCCCATACACGTTGATTGGTGGAGCCAAAAACGCGCGAAAACTGGATGCCCAGAGAGCTATCTTAGAAGGAATGCGGGCAGCCTATGCACTTTCCCCATGGTCTCGTAATTAATCGTCCTACTTCAGTCAGGCGTGTCCACATGTTCCAAATGCCAGTTTCGCATTTGCTCAACTGCGTATTGACCTCGCTCCACAAACGCATTCAAAGATGACGCATCATCTTTCAAAGGTGGAAGAATCGGCTTGCCAAAACGCACGTGGACAGGATTGGACCTGACCCGAAAGCTTCCTTTCGGTAAGGCACGGCGTGTCCCATGAATGTGAAGCGGAATGATGGGAACTTGTGCCTTTTGTGCCAAGTGAAAGGCGCCTTTTTTAAACTTTCGAATGGACCCATCTTCGGAACGTGTCCCTTCCGGATAAACGATGACAGAAATACCGCGATTTAATGTTTGGAGCAATCCGTCTACCGATTTTTTGGCTGCAGTTGGATTGGATCGATCGATGAAAACTGTACCAACGCGTTCATTCAGAAGCCCGAGAACTGGAACTTTTCGGATGCTGTTTTTAGCGAGATAAACAATGGGATAGGGGATGGCACTTGCAGAAGCATTGATGTCCAATTGGCTCGCGTGATTGGAAATGAAGATGGCCTCTTTTGGCCAATGATCAAACTTGGCATCCTCACTACTAAATGTGATTTGTGGCCGCCAGTTGCCAATAATCCGCATCATGTTGGCACTCCAAAGTTCCTTGCCAATGCGAAGCAAGACCCATCGAGCGGCATTCCGATTCAGCAAAATCACGGTCAATGCGAAGACACAACAGAACGCAGACCAAATAAATGCAGCAAACGTGAGGAGGATTGAAATCATAAACGATCCATTTTTGGCTCAAAGTTAGCTCAGCGCAAGACTGGCTGCATTCCAATCCAATTCACTCACGCCACCGGGGGATAGCCCCAAATCTTCTAGCAATAAACTGCCGATAGCGACACGAACCAACCGAAGCGTTGGAAAACCTACGTGAGCTGTCATGCGACGGACTTGACGATTCTTGCCCTCTGTAATCTCCAATTGAATCCACTGCGTTGGAATGTGCTTTCGTACGCGTATCGGTGGGTTCCGCTCAGGGATGGACAGATTTTCCAGTATAGAAACACGCGCGCCTTCGGTGCGATGTTGCTTGCCTTTGATGCGCAATGTCATCGGACGCTCCAGAGGCACAAGATCTTCCATGCCTGGCTTTCCCTCCACCTGGATCCAGTATCGCTTTGGACATTTCGATTTGGGGTCAGTCAAGGCGTTTTTAAAGCGCATGTCATTCGTCAGCAACAACAAACCTTCCGAGTCTCGGTCCAATCTTCCAACAGGCCAAACGTCACGAGGCAAACCCAGCTCGAGCGAGGCAATGCCCGGATGACCGGCCTCATCCGTAAACTGGCTCAAGACACCAAAAGGTTTATGAAGCGCGAAATATCGAAACATCAATCCACCCAATCCGCAACGAAAACGTTTGTATTGCGGGTTCGGCCGTTGTTCCGATTGCTTGAGAACGCAATTCGCTTTCCATCCGGCGAAAACATCGGAAATGAATCGAATGCATTATCGAAAGTCACCTGTTCCAGGCCCGTACCGTCAACATTGATTTTGAAAATAT
>JBMSHA010000351.1:0-2192 GCA_049416245.1 Flavobacteriales bacterium
TCGTGTCATCCGTACCTTTCGATTCCAACACCTCCGGTGCATTCCATCGGTGGATTGACGCAAAATTACGCCATGTACGCAGAGCGCATAATGAATTCTGACCTCCCGGCCGTGAAGCCCGAAGATTCGGCGGGTCGGGTGCTGCATTTGATGGATGAATACAAGGTTCGCCACTTGCCTTTGGTCAACGGCGATGAGTTTTCAGGACTCATTTACGAAGACGACCTAATGGACCTGGACGAGGAGACCCCTATGGCAGCCTTCCAAGCGCGTACCGTGTTCACCACGCCGCAAAGCCACCTCTACGATGTGGTGGGCCAATTGGTCGCTGCGGAGGTGGATGCCTTACCGGTCGTGGATGAGGGCACGTACAAAGGGTGCGTCAATGCTGCGTCGGTGGTGCATTTCTTGGCTGAGCAGTCCCACTGGGCGACGCGTGGTGGCGTGGTGATTTTGTCAGTGCCCGAAGGCGATTTGTCCATTTCGGAAGTGGCCCGGCTGGCCGAAGGTGCCGGAACCCGTGTCATCGCTTGTACGACCTCTCAATCCGAGAATTCCAGCAATGTCGAGGTAACGCTCAAAGTTGCGACGGAAGACATCGAGCCGGTTATCCAGACCTTCCAGCGGTTTGGGTATTCGATTCAATCCTTCTTGCACGCACCGAAATTGGAGGAGGAAATGCGCGAACGATACGACGCGTTCATGCGTTATTTGCGACAATAACCGTTCCTTAGCAGCATGAAAATCGCCATCCACGGAAAAACATTTGCGCCAGAATACGATGATGCCATCAAGCACATCCTTGCGCGCATTCGTGACCTGGATCCGGCGCCCATTGTGGAATCGAACTTCAAACGGATCCTCGATGAACGCATGGGCCGCGCCAAGGACTGGGAGGCCTTTGACGAGCCTGCTGCCCTGCATGGTTGCGATTTGCTGGTGGCCATTGGCGGTGATGGAACGGTGCTCGAAGCGGCCATTTGGGTGCGGGACACCGAAATCCCGGTACTGGGAGTGAACACCGGTCGGCTCGGGTTTTTATCCAATGTGGGCATCGACGAAATCGACCTTGCCATGGACGCCGTTGCTGCGGGTAAGGTCTGGTACGAAGAGCGTTTGATGCTGCAGGTTGACGTGGACGGCATGGAGCTCGGTGACTTCCCGTATGCACTGAACGAGGTGGCCATCATGAAACGCGATACGTCGAGCATGGTCGCGGTGGAGGTCCTGCGAGACGACGCATTTGTCAACAATTACTGGGCGGACGGATTAATTGTTTCGACCCCGACGGGTTCAACGGCGTACTCCCTCAGCGCGGGTGGACCCATTGTGATGCCCGGCTCAGAAGTGCTGTGCATCAACCCCGTAGCGCCCCACAACCTGAACAACCGCCCGCTCATTATCCCTGCAGACGGTACCTTACAATTGGTCGCTGATGGCCGGGAAAACCAGTTTTTGCTGAGCCTGGACTCGCGCATGTTCATCCTTGATGGTGGCCGAAAAGTCAAGGTGACGACCGCTCCATTTCGGTTGTTCTTGATGAACCTCGAACACCAAGAATTCTTCAGCACCGTGCGCGCGAAAATGCATTGGGGGGTAGACCCGCGTGACCGCTGATTTTTCGTGGATAAACTCCTCGTTTTGTTGGGTGTTTTTTTCAATTGCATGGCACAATTCCATGTATTTTCGTGCGTTATAGACTTGTTCGTTCGAAAGCCCCAGACCCGTTGGATTACGCCCGCTCCACCGCTTCAAAATTGACATGCTTCGTCGCGCTCCTTTTGGGCGTTTTGATGGTGGTTCCCGCGTGGGGTCAGCGCAAGTTTGAGCAATCCAAAGAAATCGGCATCGCACTGGGCACAGCGTACTACAAGGGCGACATCAATCCCAACGGGCACCTCGGAGGCCGCATGACGGTGGGGTATGGCGGATTTTACCGGCACAACTTCTCCACGCGCCTTGGATTGCGCATCAACTATTTCCAGGGACGCATTGAGGCATGGGATGCCGACAGTTCCGATCCGTGGCAACAAAACCGGAACCTGCATTTCCGTAATGATGTGAGTGAACTCAGTGCGCTCGTCGAAATCAACTACCTCGACCACCAGATTGGAAACCCCGGAGATCGCCTCACCGCGTTCTTGTACGCGGGTTTGGGAGTCTACACGCACATGCCGGAAGCCGAATTGAAC
>JBMSHA010000352.1:0-2186 GCA_049416245.1 Flavobacteriales bacterium
GGTATCAATTTCGACCGATGAGTTGAAAAATTGCATCCAGTCGTTCATCGATTTTTTGCAGGTCCCGAATGCACATGTCCACGACCCGTTTCCACGGCATGTTGGGTGGAATTTTTTTTGATTGATACAGGAATACAGCGCCAAAGCGATTGAACAACCCGCTTTTTGGATAGCGTTCACCTGAATCCAAATCCGCCTCAAAATCAAACCAACGTTGTGCCTCGAGGAGCGCCTGCGCAAATTGAGCGGTATTGACTCCCGTATTGTCCTCGACCACCATGCGGTACTGCTCTCCTTGAATTTGAATACCGATGGACAGCTGAGGACGAATGACGTATTTGATGTCCAAAAATCCCGTGGCCCGGGTCATCCCCGAGTTGACAAAAACCGTTCGCTCCGGTAAGTCCCAATCAATTTTGGACCGTGCAGGAGCCATCAAAAATCCCGCTTGCTGTGCTGCATGCCAAACGAAACCCGCCATGCCTGCATACTTCTTTTTCAGATAAAAGTCATCGAGCCGGACCTCATCCAGCGTCGCAAGAAGGGGATACGATCGGTAGCAGAAATCAAAAAATTCGCCGTTGTTGATGTCTGCATGCTGCTCCAGTTCGATGAGCGCGTAAAGGAGATTGGCGTAATCCAACAAAATCTGCTGATGATATGCATCCCGCGTAACACCAGCGCATCCTTCGACAAATTTCACCAATTGAGCAAATGAGAGCCCTTCCCAGGCTGCAGGGATATTCTCCATTGGACTCAAACTCAGCAAGACGCAGGTCGCATTCTCCGGTTTTTTCGATGCATACTCCTGCAACTGATCCCGCCGAGGCAAACTCTTGACTTTGTTTTCAATCCAAACATGCCATTCCTGAGCCTCCGCTTCAGGGCGAACCGACCTGTAGGTCAGCCATACATCGATGTGCTGTTTCTCCCGCAAAACGGAATCTTTCCGACGCGGATCAAAGGCATAGCCCTCGGGGACAAACCGCTCAAAAAACGACGAAGTAAGGGACGCCCACTCCGGCTGTTCACAGATCCATGCCAGAAAATTCGAATGAAAGAGCTCTTTCGATCCAAGGGAAAAATGAAACACCGGTGAATCCCCCAGCCGCTTCAACCGTTCGATAAATTGTTCTTGGGTTGCGTGCATATCACTTTTTATTCAGGATGATCAATGCCGCAATTATCCCCGGAATCCAGCCGAAGCAGGTTAACAGGAAAACGATCAACATGCTGCCGCAGCCACGGTCGAAAACAGCCAAGGGTGGAAATAATATCGCCAGGATAACCCGAATCAAACTCATATGTCAGATGCTTAAGAAATGCTTTTTAGCAATATCTGCAATAATTACAAACCTCACGCATCGAAGATGACTTCCGGGCGGATCAATTCACCTGTGCTGAAGCACACCCATTCTCGGTGGCCCTTTTTCATGTCGTTCAGCATGAAAACGTGCCCGTTGACGGCTTGGAGTAGATTCGAAGTGCGCCACGTCGCACGTTCGTCCTTTTGCCTAAAGTACACGCCACCGGATGAAGGGGGCAACGACGCCAATTCTGGATCTTCCGCTTCAAGAAAATCCATGTCCATGCCGTGTCGCTTAGTGCCCACTCCTTGAGGCGCGTTGACATCGAGCACCAACAGTTCGAGATCCAGATGCTCTTTGATTTGTGCGAAAAGCAGGACGGTCAACCCTTCTACCGCCTCATACAACCCGCCATGGATGCGACTAGTACTGCCGTGTCCGCGCGTCTTGTTTCGGATGTAAATCATCCATTTAAACGCCTCCGCAATCGTGGGGTTGGAGGACATTTTTTCTTTCCAATTGAACGCCTCCTTCCAGTATTGGCGAATGGACATCATCATTTGTTCGGGAAGCGCAAGTCGCTGCTGCATCAACTCAGTGTGGCGCACCAAATCGAACACCTTTCCAAACGGAAGCGAAAGCTGTTCCCGCTCCTGTTCCACATGATCGACGTTTTCCCAAACCAATGTCCATCGCGCGGTCAGTTCCCAAATGTTCAATAGCTCAAGGAAACGACTTGCCGGTTGGCCGAACTCGTGCACGCGTCGATGCAATATATTCAGCTCCATGATGCCTCCCTGGTAAATGGACCGATACGCCTCCATTCCCATTTCATCGAATGAAGCTTTGACGCGCCGATTCAAAATGATGGGCTCCAAT
>JBMSHA010000353.1:0-2186 GCA_049416245.1 Flavobacteriales bacterium
TCTTCAGCGTCGCTGACAATCACTTCGGTGGCAGCGTCGATTTCAATCCATTCGCCGGACACCGTGTCCAGCGCCCAGGCGGTGTATGAAGTATCGGCGTCGAGGCTTTAAAACTCCAATTCCAAGGCGCGCAGCGGGTCAATCTTCACGGTTTGGGCAGAGCCGGACCGACCTTGGATATTGACCATCCCGGCGCTTTTCAGCACGCGCCCTGCATCCAACTCCATGGGGATGCCGCTGAGAAAGGTCTCGACCGGATTCATGATTTCTTGGACAGCGATTTCCACCGGTTCGTGCAGCGGGATCCCGCTGGAATCCACAAAAGCTTGCTCGGGCACAAACAAGCGCGTACTTGCGCTGATTTCCAACGTGGTGTCAGCGTGATGAGCTGGCAAGACGAATCGCGAAACGGGAGGGGCGCAGGTGGGAACAGGTGGCTGCACTGCGGATTCGATGAGGGGCTCGGCGACGGTGACCGGGTCGGCATTCAAGGGGCGTCGCAAAAGAGCAATCCCTCCGATGAGGAGAAAGATGAGCAGCAGGGCGATGACCCCGCGCCGGCGAACCGGCACGGGGCGATCGTTGAGAATGGGCTGGGTTGGTTTCATGGGGTTTAATTTTCTGAGGTTGAAGAGGGGTCGGGCGATGCTGCCAGGGCCGCGGCGGCCTTCGCTTCGCGTTGGGATCGCGCTTCGAGCACGGCATTGCGGGCGTTGACGATGCCACCGCTGGAGCAGAATTTGGACATCGACTTCGTGAATGTTACCTCGATCGGTGGCGTGCCGGGGGGCAGCACATGGAACTCGGGTTCGTGGACTGAGTCGAGGAGGATCTCTTTGATCTCGGCCGCCGTGAATTCGGGGAAGTACGCCCGCAGGAGCGCCGCCACGCCTGCAACAACCGGAGACGCCATGCTCGTCCCGCTGTGGTCGATGTAGTCGTGGTCGGCGCCGAGGCTGAAGATGTCCTCGCCAGGGGCGAACAGGTCGACACGACGTTTGCCCACGTTCGAGAATTCTGCGATGAGCAGTTCGTCGTAGGAAGCGGTACTTGCCCCGACATTAATGAATACGGAATCCACATCGCGGTACCGGCCCGGGTTGGGGTAAAACGGAATCGCATCGAGGTCTCTGGCATCGTTGCCCGCGGCGTGCACGATGAGCACGTCGTTGGCTGCGGCGTAGCGGAGGGCTTCCCGGACGCGTTCCGGGTCGGAGCTAACGTATTTGCCAAAACTCATGTTGATGATGGACGCGCCCTGATCCACGGAGTAGCGAATGGCGTTGGCGACGTCCTTGTCGATTTCATCGCCATCGGGCACCATGCGCACAGGGATGATGTCGACCAGGCCGTTGGCGATGCCGATGGGGCCGCCTTCAGCCGTGGGGCCGCCGCAGATGATGCCGGCGACGTGCGTGCCGTGGTCTTCGTACCCGCCGCTGGCGTCATTGTTGCCGTAGCCGGTGTCGGGTTCATTCGGGTCGCGGGGGTTGTAGTCCGGATTGGTCCAGAACTTGTCGTAGTTCCAAGCTTCCTGCACGTAGTACTCGAAGTCCCACAGCGTGAGCTCTTCGCTCATCAGGAATTTCAAGAACTTTCGTTCATCACGTTTCAAGCCGATGGCTTTGCGGTGAAACCAGATTTGCTCCAAGTTGTCCGGGTACTCCTCAAATGTGTCGTGGAAGGGCATGGCCAAGTCGAAGTACACCTCGGCATAAAACCACGCATCGTCCGCGTAGCCTTGGGCTTCTTCGGCCATTTCCCGCGTCAGGTCCATGTCGAGGTTTTTCAACCATGCAGGCAGAGGCAAACCACTCGCTTGCAAGCTGTCGTACAGGTGGGTGAAGTAGTGGGCTTCGTAGCGGGCAAAATTCAGCGACCGGCCGGTGGAGTCGACCATGAAATTCCACCCGGCGACGTCGTCGATGTAGCCGTTGCCGTCGTCGTCGATGCCGTTGCCTTCGATCTCGTTGAGGTTGGTGTGGATGGCGCCGGCTAGGGCGGGGTGGGTGGCGTCGACCCCGCAATCGAGGACGGCGACCTTGACGCGTTGCTCCGGAATTTCTTCGCTGAGCATGACACGGGCTTGTCTAAGGGCGATTCCGGGTACGCCTTCGACTTCATAGGCCATGTGGTGCCAGGGGATGGGTTGGCTTTCCCAAAATATGAAGGGCGCAAAGCAAAGG
>JBMSHA010000354.1:0-2185 GCA_049416245.1 Flavobacteriales bacterium
CTGGGGAGGGATGCAATCAAGGGATGGCCTTCAACCCCTGACCCTTCAACCTGCCAGTTCCAACTTGAAATGATCCAAGGCTTACCCAACTCCAATTGGTATTCCACCATGATCCGATCTGAGCCCAATTCCTGCTTGACAACCGAACAAGTCGCATCCAAAAAACCACGCCTTCTTGCCAAGCTCAGCAGGTTCATCTCGGAACGATCCGTCAAAAATTCATCATAAATCACCGGAGCTTCCCCCATGCGATTGGCAAGCCACCAGCGGAATCCCCCTTCAGATCGCCCCCGTTCTTTTCTCCGCTCTAGGGAACGATAGAGCGCTGGCTGCGAAACCAATAAATTCAATCGCATGGGCACGCGAACTCCGAAAAATCGACTGTTAGCCTGTTGCCGCAACACGGCAGTATATACGTTCAATGGCTCAGGTTCATCCGCATTCACAACCACCCGAACTTCCTGCAACAGCCTCTGGTCTTCACTCAAATTTCGTGTAGGAGAGCAGCCGGCAACGAGAAAGATTGCACAGAAACCATAGATTTGCCATCGGCACAGCAATGCCGTCCTCATGAACCGCCAGGAAATCCAATTTATCCGCTCGCTTCGGCAGCGATCTGAACGCCTTGCCCAAGGTGTATTCGTAGTCGAAGGGATAAAAGGCATCATAGAATTGGCAAATAGCACATTGATCAGGAGGCGAATTTACTGCGTAGCAGGGATGGTCGATTCCCTCCCTGAAAATCTTCACCGAGAAGCCGAGGTGATTGGCGCAAAAGAAATGACGCGCATCTCACAAATGTCAACGCCTCCGGGTATTTTGGCCATTGCTGAGATTCCTGTCTATGATGCCAACGAAGTCTTCATGGCGATAAAGCAAGCCAAAGTACCGTTCGGATTGGTCGCAGCCCACATTCAAGACCCGGGAAACTTAGGCACCCTCATTCGCAGTGCAGATTGGTTTGGCTTCGGCGGCGTGTTTACCACAGAACCAACAACGGACCCTTGGTCGAGCAAATGTGTGCAAGCGACCATGGGCTCACTCTTCCGGATGCCTATTGCAGAATTGAACCACACAGATTCCTCGGACCTGTTGCACTATCATCTTGAAATGGAGGGCCTTTCCTACACGCAAGTGGACTGGAAGCCCGGACTGATTTGGGTGGGCTCAGAATCCCATGGCTTTTCGTCCATCAGCTTACCTGAAAGTTCGACACCTGTGCACATTCCAGCACATGGCTCTGCTGAATCACTCAATGCTGGCGTCGCGGGATCGATTGTTTGCGCGGAAATTGCCCGTTCGCTTCAGAAGCCGGCCTCTTAAAAATCCACGGGGCTGTTTAATCGTGAACGGCAGTTGATTTTGCCATGACCCGATTGATCAATGGATTCATGGTGATTTCACACCATTTCAACCGCACCTGCTCCTCGTTTGCATTGATGTCACTCAACATTTGATGAATGGCGCGAAGGCGTTTTTCGCATTTTTCGGCAACTTCGCTTGACACGACATCTGGAATCCAATCCTCAGGCCAATTCTGAGTCGGCTCGCCTCCTTTTAATCGAAGCCATTCTGCTGCAGCCCAATGCTGGGCCGGCCAATCCTTCATCGAACGGTGCAACTGGTCGTCTATGCGTTCAGCAATGTGAACGGCTGGCCGCACCCCTTCTGGAGCATCTTCCCATTTTACAGGCGAACAGAACTCAACATGAATGCCACCTTTCCAACCGAAAAGACCTTGCTTCATACTCCGTTCATCCTCTCCTGCACTCTTTTCGTAAGCCCCACCGTTCTTTTCTCGCATCAGAAGCTCACGAACTTTCATGCCATCGCAAGGATCCCATTCATAACTCAAACTCACAGGTTGAACTTTCAATTGATTCCATTCCAGTCCGTCCTCTCCATTCAAAAGCATGCGAATGAGCGCAGAAGAAGTTCGGTCGTTGCCGTCTTTCGCTCTTCCCTCACGATGAGCCAACCAAACCGAAGCGTCTTCTCCCAAAACAACATGACGCACATAGGCCGCAACTTCAGCGCTGCGCATCAATTGTTCTCGCGGAGTTCCTCCACGTTGTACGATGAAACTTTTATTCAGTCGAACCAGTTTTTCCACCCAAGGTGTCTCCAATAAATTACTCCCTATTCCAATTTGCGTAGTCGGCATACTTCGCGATAAAAGCGCCCT
>JBMSHA010000355.1:0-2173 GCA_049416245.1 Flavobacteriales bacterium
ATTTCTTGTGCCTCAATGCGGTATCCGTTGAGCTTCATTTGCGCATCTACCCGAGACAAAAACAAGAGGTTTCCGTCTTCTTGCATTTGGACCAGGTCGCCCGTGCGGTAAACGGGTGTCTCCGGAAATTCATCTAGTGCGGAAAACGCGCGAATCGTGTGTTCAACATCGTTTAAATAGCCCGACGCTAGGGATGAACCAAAGAGGCACAACTCACCTTGAACGCCTCGAGAAACAACCTTTCCTGCTTCATTGATGACAGCAACGCCCATCCCTGCAATGGGTTTGCCAATGAACGGAATTTCTCCTTGACGCACCTCATGGGTGATGCAGCCAACCGCGGCCTCAGTGGGGCCGTATTCGTTGATCAACCGGTGTGAAGTATGTTCGAGGCAGGTATCCACTTGGGATGATTCAAGTGCTTCCCCGCCTACGATGATGGTTTTGGGCAGGGCATTTCGGAACCATTCGGATTCTGACAGTTGAATGTGCGATGGCGTCAATTTCAACACATGGCAATTCGAATCTGCCAAGGCCCGCTTTACACTTTCATAAGCAGACGCCGCTTCCTCGTGCAGGATGACCTCACATCCTGCGCACAGTCCGCCGATCAATTCGGTCAAAGTAAAATCGAAGGTCAGCGGTGTGAAGACATGCACCGTGCCGGGGTACTGTGAATTGAAATAGGCCGTCTCGCAATGGGCGAGGTAATTTCCAATGGCCTGATTCGAAACGAGTACGCCCTTCGGAATGCCTGTCGATCCTGAGGTAAACAACGCATAGGCGGGTTCTTCAGGGCCTACATGAGCGGCAGAAAAATCCATCACACCCACATCCTCGCTCATCATCGAACGAAAAGTAGCCCGGTCCAAAATCAAGTTGAGGGAGGCACTTTCTCGAACGCGGTTGACGCGATTTTCAGGCCATTGCATGTCAATCGGCACGAAAGCCTTGCCGGTTTTCAAGATGCCCAAAACACTCACAAGTGCATCGATGCTTCGGGGAAGTTGAATGCCAATGAATGCGCTTGATTCAAATTGGGATTGCGCAATGAGCTTGGATGCGAGCAAATTCGCCTGTTTGTCCAATTCAGCAAACGTAAGTGCCTGTTCATCGCTGCGCGCGGCCACCTGTTCAGATCGCGTTTGAACGACGCGATCGAACCGTTCCAGGATAGAAGGAGGAGCCCCCATTCCTTCTGCCTGGATAAGGCTCGGATGGGGTTGCGTATTCGCAGCATTTCCGCCCAAAAAGGACTCGAGATCGCGGATGAAGGATTCGCTGAACGTTTGCCGGTACTGGATGCGAGCTTCGCTTGAAGGGAAAGAAAGAATGAGATCGAAATCTTCCTCAGCGGCAGGCGGAATCTCGTCCAGAACGACCAAAAAATTGGATGAAGGGGTGATGTGTTCGACAAAAAGATTCGCATAACACGCTTGGAATTTTGTCAGGCCTTCTTCTTGAACGTCGAAGTCCAAATCAGGGGCAACCACCCAAGGGTAAATCTGACCTCCCGAAGCGACAGCGAATTGGAAACCGTTGTCTTGCCAAACGCGATGACGCATGAATTCACTGAATTGCTTGAGGACCGTTTTCGAGGAAACTGACGCGTTTTGTACGTGTATTTCCTGTAGGGCGCCTGGCTGCAGGGCCATTACATCCCGCCACACGCCGGGATGTTCGGAGAAAAGGAGGGGTTCCCAGTGGCGAATGCCCTCATCCAGATCAATTTCCGTTTGCTCGGATTCCCATTTGTTGGAAGGAAATACGTCATTCCAGGCGATGTCCATAACGCCGACTCGGCCTCCGGCTTGGAGAACGGCATCGACTTTCGCTGCTTTGGGCACGTCCAAGATGCATCCATCCAACTCGGGAAGGGTTGCCTCAGACGGGATTGCTTTGCGATCAGACGGGAGGCGGTCTGTATCCCCAGCGCCCGTGACCAGTGAATAGGCCTTGGTGAATTTTTGTCTGAAACCGGCGATAAATGAGGGGTCCATTCTTCGCGCATCGTAGACCATTCGTACTTCGTAGCCTCCATCTTTCGGGAACACGCAAAACGTCAAAGGGAATCCGGTGATTTCTTGGACATGGATGAGTTTGGCGCGAAACCCTTCAAGTTCGATGTCTTCGTACGGATAGTTTTCGTAAACAAAAAGTAAGTCCGACGCGG
>JBMSHA010000356.1:0-2147 GCA_049416245.1 Flavobacteriales bacterium
AAGAGTTTTTACCGATCAGGCGCTGTTGATAGGCCAATTCGTCTGCAAGTGCAGGTTCGTTGTTCATTAAAACCGGTGAAATTGCAGCAAAGAGTCGTTCGCTGATGGTCCGCAAATCGGGAATCGACAGGCCCAGGTCTGCGAGCGAAATCCGTCCCGGTTCGTTAAGACGTGCCGAATGCACATTCATGCCGATGCCCAATGCCACACCCTCCCAATGGCTGCCGCGCCACGTGTTTTCAATGAGCAAGCCGGCGCATTTCTGCCAAGCGTCATGCGTTGCGTTGGAGCGTAGCATGATGTCATTGGGCCATTTGATGCCGACTTCCACATGCATGGGAAGGATGGATTCAACGACTTCGCATGCCCGCAAAGCGATTGACTTGTTGAATGCAAAAGGGGCCGAAGTATGAACATCTCCGAGGAGTGAGGCTACCCGTTTGTGTGCCAAGGTCCAAGCCAAATCAAGGTTCGGTTGTTGATCCCATGCGCGATTCCGTTGGCCCTTACCTTCGAATTGGTGGTCGGTTGTTACCACCATCGTTTCCCCAGAACGTGCGCTCTTAAGCCATTGGAGCGCAAAATCGTTGGTGCTCGGGAGCTGTTGATGATGAACAAACAATGGATTCATGGCCGACTGTGAAATTACGTGACAAAGTTGGCATGTTTTCGCAGACCGCTGAATCGCGTATCCGTTTATGCATCGTATCTTTCGGGCTGAATACCGTTGAATGAAGATCCCTGCCACGTTTCCCGGAACGCCCTTGTTATCAGCCGTAATCGACGGTCTGCAAGAAGTTAAAGGCAAGCAAATTACCATTTTAGATCTGCGTCAAATTCCTCATGCTGTGGCGGGTTGGTTTGTGGTTGCCCACGGCACCAGCCGCACCCAAGTTGAGGCCTTGGCCAACTCTGTGGAACGGGTGACAGCCGAGAAAGTCGATGAAAAGCCATGGGGCAAGCAGGGGTTACGGAACGGAGAATGGGCCATTTTGGATTACAGTGACATTGTGGTGCACGTGTTTCATGAGGAGGCTAGGCATCGCTATGCGTTGGAGGAATTATGGGGTGATGCGAACATTGAGACCCTTGAAGAAGTTTGAATTAATCGATGGAAGAGCAAGAAAAAAAGCCTTCGGGCACGACGGGGGGTGATAAGCCTTCAATGAATTTCTACTGGATCTACGCGGTCATTGGTATCTTGCTTTTGGGCATGCTCATGATGAACACGAGCCAAGATGGACGGGAAATTCAGTGGGTGGAGCTCAAGCAAAACGTTGAAGCCGGAAAGGTAAAGCGCCTTGTTTTTGATGGGCAGCGCGCGAGCGTCTATTTGACCGAGGAGGCACGGACTGCCTTGAAAAGCGATGCGGAGGAGCCGGGCTTGTTAAAATCGGTCTACCAAGGTGCGGACTATTGGGTGAATGTGCCTGCCGGTGATGCGTACTTGGACGATTTGAAAACCATGTCCGAATCCAACGCTTTCACCTATGTCTACGAGCCGGTGAATGAATGGGGCCAACAGATGCTGACCTATGTGATTTTCTTCGCCCTCATGATCGGTGTGTGGGTGTTGATCATGCGCCGACTCGGCGGCGGTGGCGGCGGTGGCGGTCAAATTTTCAACATCGGGAAATCGAAGGCTCAGCTTTTTGAAAAAGGCAAGGGCACCGATGTCAATTTTGGAGATGTCGCTGGATTGGATGGAGCCAAGGAAGAACTGGAAGAAATCGTAGCGTTTCTTCGAGCGCCTGAGAAGTACACCAACCTCGGAGCGAAAATTCCGAAGGGCGCCTTATTGGTGGGTCCTCCCGGCACAGGAAAAACCCTGCTAGCTAAAGCCGTCGCGGGTGAGGCGCAGGTTCCTTTCTTTTCTTTGAGTGGATCTGACTTTGTCGAGATGTTCGTTGGTGTCGGAGCTTCCCGTGTGCGTGACCTTTTCAAGCAAGCCAAGGAAAAAGCGCCGGCCATCGTATTCATCGATGAAATCGACGCCATTGGTCGTGCACGTGGAAAAAACGCGAGTCTCGGTTCGAATGATGAGCGCGAGAACACATTGAATCAGTTGCTGACGGAGATGGATGGTTTTGGGACGAACAGCGGTGTCATCATTTTGGCGGCAACAAACCGGGCGGACATTTTAGACA
>JBMSHA010000357.1:0-2144 GCA_049416245.1 Flavobacteriales bacterium
GGGCTTGGAAGACTATCAAAACCAAGCCAAAATCGCCCGCATCATCGGCATGGGTGCCAACCCCGATCCGGAGGAAATCAAACAGATCCTCGACGAGCGAGCGCGTATCGAAAAGATTGCCATCAAGGACGCGAAGTTGCGCACCTTCATCACCGAAGACGCCAACCGAGACGACCTTGTCGCACACGTATACGACATCGCCTACGGCACCGTTGAGCCCGGCCGCGACAACCTCGTCGTCATCGACGACAGCATTGTCCGAGGCACCACACTGAAAAAGTCCATCCTCCGCATCCTCGATCGCCTCGGACCGAAACGCATCATCGTCGCCTCCAGCGCCCCGCAGATTCGGTACCCCGACTGCTACGGCATCGACATGGCGCGTCTTGGCGACTTCATCGCCTTCCAGGCGGCGATTAGCCTCATCCGCGAGCGCGGTTTGGACCACATCATCGACGAAACCTACGAGCGCTGCAAAGCCCAAGTCGCACTACCCAAGGAAGAAAACGTCAACCAGGTCAAAGCGATTTACGAGCCCTTCACCACCGAAGAAATCAGCGATCGCATTTCGCAGTTGCTCACGCCTGAAGGAATGAACGCAGAAGTCAAAATCGTCTTCCAATCGATTGAAGGCCTGCATTCTGCTTGCCCGAATCACACTGGTGATTGGTATTTCACCGGTGATTTCCCGACACCGGGCGGCCACAAGGTCGTCAACCGCGCTTTCGTCTACTTCGTCGAAGGTCGCAACGACCGCGCTTACTAACGCTGAATCACCAGCTGCTGAGCGGCGCCCTCACCACAGCGAACCACGTACGTTCCTGCAGGCAGGTCACTCACGTTCATGAGCTCTGCACGCATCCCGGGTCGAACCGTTTGGCGCTTCCACTCCCGGCCATCCATGCCATAAACCACGACGTCTTCACCGGCCTGAAGCCCAAACAACGTAACGTGGTCACGGGCGGGGTTTGGCGACATGGCAAACGCCAGCGCTTCCGACTCCGGAGCGTCCATGACGTATTCGTCAATCCAAACAGCTGCGGCAGTCTCTGTGACGATGGGTGCACCCGAAATGGGTGTATCCACCGTTGTGATATTGATCAGTGCCGCGAGGGTTATCGGGTAATCTGCCGACATGAAGTAATCACCCGAAACCGTGACTTCGTAGGTACCGAGAAAGGTGGAATCCACGAGCACTTCTGTCATCTGAATCCGGTAGACATCTTCGTAGTACACCTCACCTGGTAACCCCAATGTCCCCGACGAAATGCATTCTGACATCACAGATCCGGTGCGATATACGGTAATGCCTGCAGTACCATATTCACAACTGAACACATCCTCAGATGACTCGCCGATATTGAACGGAAAGGGCCAGTAAACTTCTGTATCGTCGTAAGCCACAATGAGCGCCCCTTGTGTGCCACCGTGGTACTCGTACGAGTCCCCGTAGGAATAATACGTGTCCTGACCGTCCGCTTGAATCGCGATGTCCGATCCGGCGAACACCTTGCCGTTTGGTGTGGACGCGACACTCACGAATGAAGCAGCAACCGAGGTGGCGCCCCAATCGGGATTGAACAAGTAGGTCAAATCATACGATTGGCCCGGTCCGCCCGTGTCATTGGTGATTTCCGCAAATGCATCCACCACCTTTTGAACCACGGTTTCCCCAGCCTCTGGCGAGGGTGATTGCAATTGACCAAAGGCCAAGAAGGGAGCTGTTGTTGCGACAATGGCTAGGATGCGTTTCATGCGAAAGAAATTTAAGTTTACCTAAGGGATAAAGCTATAACAAAAACGCCCCCGCAAGGGAGGCGTCATTGCCGGCTCAAGGCCGTTGTTGTACCCGGAGTGGGAATCGAACCCACACTCCTTGCGGAACACGAGTTTGAGTCGTGCGCGTCTACCAATTCCGCCATCCGGGCGAGGCGACCGCAAAAATAGCACAGGATTTGTAGTATTCTGCAAATATCTGCACGTTCTTCGCGCCGCGAAAGCAAAATCCCTTCGCACACCCCAATGAGCGGCATCCGAAACATCGCCATCATCGCCCACGTTGACCACGGCAAAACCACGTTAGTCGATAACATCATCCACCAATGCCAGGCCGTCGACGCCCGCAAGGAAACGGGTGAATTGAT
>JBMSHA010000358.1:0-2142 GCA_049416245.1 Flavobacteriales bacterium
GGATATTATGGTGCATCGCCCAACACAAAATACCCTGACCCGTAGCCCTTGCATGCCCTTGATTCCAATACCGGTAGTGCCATCGAAAACCGAGGTCGATTCGGCCATCCGATTGCCGCAAGCCGGCCCAGCCCAGGAGGGCCCCGTCCGACTTCCGTTTTACCAGCCAACGACCAAATCCAAAATCCGAAAAATGCGTGTAGCAGCGCACCAACGCTTCGGCCTCTGCGGCATCTAGAAAAGGCAAATCCCCGGTCCAGCGAAGGACACGGGGATCTGCGTTGAGTTCGAAGAGGTGGCGACCATCCCCCGGTTCCCATGTGCGAAAGTGGTATTCCGGATGGGTGGGTACCGGGGACATGATTACTTGTCCATGCGGCGGGTCCGGCGATTGCCCGCTTCCTTCTGCGCTTCGAGCATGTCGTTCATGCGCTTTTGGAATTTGGACGTTTTGCCGCTGGCCTTGTTCGCCATCAGCTGAGCGTGAATGGATTCTTCATCAATGAAGAATTTGCGAATCGCCCATTGCTGTCCAAAAATCAAAATATTGCTCACAAAGTAGTAGAAGGACAAACCGGAAGCATAATTGTTGAACCAGACCAATAGCATAATGGGCATTAAGTACTGGATGATGATCATTTGCTGCTGCATCATACTATTGCCCGACTGGGGGGTCATCGAGTTGTTGAATTTGGTATACAAATAGGTCGAGATGGCCATGAGGATGGTGAACAAACTGACGTGATCCCCGTAGAAAGGGATGCTGAACCATTGGCCAAATTCAAAGATGGAATCGTAGGCAGACAAGTCGTCGGCCCAGAGGAAGGATTTTTGGCGCAGTTCAATGCTCGCCGGGAAAAAGCGGAACATCGCGATCAAAATGGGGAATTGCAAGAGCTGAGGTATGCATCCACCCAAGGGGTTGACCCCGACTTTCTGGTACAACGCCATCACCTCCTGCTGCTTCTTAGCCGCATCGCTATCCTTGTGACGTTCATTAATTTCATCCAATTCGGGCTTGAGAACCCGCATTTTAGCCATGCTTTTGTACGAAGAGAAGGTCAAGGGGGACAGTACTAGTTTGATGATCAAGGCCATCATGAAGATGATGAAGCCATAGTTCCAACCAAAGTCATCAAAGAAGTTGAACATGGGAATGACCGCACCCTTGGAGATCCAGCCAAAGATGCCCCAGCCAAAGGGGATGATTTCGTCAAAGTGCTGACCGTAGGACTGCAGCGTGTTATACTGGTTAGGTCCATGGTACCATAGGCCTTTCGCATGTACGCCGCCATTGCTTCCAGCTAAGGTCATTTCCGAACGGAAGAGGCGCGTGTGGCCCGTGTCGCTCACATCAGGTGTTTTCGTGAGCAAATGCGCCGTAGTGAAAGGCGTTTCGGTGGCAAAAATGCTGGAGAAGTACTGCTGTTTGTGCGCAACCCAGCCAATGTTGGACACCGTTTCTTCATCGTCGCGTCCATCGCTGAGGTAATCATCGGATTCATCTACCGCGTCCCAGAAATAGGTGGAGGTGTTTTGCGCCTCATTGGTGATGCTCTTCTCGTTGCGGATTCCGTCCTGCTTCCAGTCGAGGGTGACGTTGGCGGCACCCTCCACATCCAGGGCCCAATTCAAGCCGTAGCCTTCGCCCAAGGTGTAGGTCCAGGTCGTGGCGCCGGAAGTCATGGTGACGATTTGGCTGCCGTCCTTGCCCTTCCAAACCAAGGCGGTGAACACCCCTTCGTGGGCCCCCGCCATGGATTGGCGGCCGTTCACGAGGTAGAGGTCCTCGCCATCGTAACGCTGGTAGTCTTTGAGTTGCACCTGCTGAATTTGGGCACCCGCTGTGGTAAAGGTGTATTTGACCACCTCGTTCTCAAGAACAACGGTCTCGGGCTCAAGGGCCGTGCCATCTGGCGTGGCGACCGCCACGGGAATAGCGTCGGAAACCGGAAGCTCCGGCGTAGTCTCCTGGACCTGATCCGTCGTGACTTCCTGAATCGGGGCATCGGGTTGCATTTCCGAGGCCCAAAAACTCATCCCAAAGAGGATGGAAGCAATGAGTACAAAGCCAATGATTTGATTTCGGTCAATCGTTTTTTCTTCCAACATCTTTAAAGATTCTTATGGGTCAACGCCGCT
>JBMSHA010000359.1:0-2109 GCA_049416245.1 Flavobacteriales bacterium
CCCGCCTCGATTTGATTGAAAAGTTGATTTTTCCATACAATGCTCACCTCAGAACCAGGAGCGAAATTCCATCGATACACAATGTCCACGCTCCATGCATTGTAATTCAAATTATACGCACTCACCGGTTCATCCGTGACGTACACCTCCGGACTTAAACTGCCCGATTCGGGAAGTTCATGAAACGCGTGGTAATCGACTTGGCTCCAAGCGTGCCGAACACGCGTGGTGAGGCTCATGCGATTCGTGAAGATGTAGGCTAAGTTCAAGACTTGAGTCAACTCCGTATTCTGCCGATTTCCGAAAACGCTCGTCGTCTGCCCATTCGGCAACGAGTCCAGAAAGGCCCAGCCGCGTTCGTTTGCACGATCGATGATTTTCCAAACGTACGTGACCATCATTCGGTCGTTGACTCGGAATCGCGGAGCGATGCGATACGTTTGCTCGATCCAATCGCGGTAGGTCCCTCCGCCGCCAAAGAAATAGCCCAAATCCAATGCGAATCGCTTTCTGTAGTCGCTACTAAACCAAGCGTTTGCGCTGTACCAACCCGGTTCCTTCCAAATGCGGCCCTCGATCCGCGAAGCGAAGTAATTGTTGCCATCAATGGGTTGAGAATTGAGTTCTAAATTCCATGTGTTGAATCTCCTTGTTGTCGCACGGCAGGAAGTGGACAAAAACCAATTGTTGAACACACGAGGCGCTTCTATTTCATTGTAAAACGCATCAAAAGACCAGTTGATTCGATTCCATCGCCCGCGGGGCTCAAAAATTCCATAATTCAAATTCAAAAAACTCACCACTTCATTCGGAGCTTGCAAATAGCCCAAGTCGTTGATGTCGAACTCCGCCGATTCGAGATAGTGACCTGCACTGAAGGTAAAGTTCCCCGCCATTTTACTCACGGTGGCGCTCCACGAATGGCCCTCGTCATCCCGGTCTTCTGGCGCATTGATTTTCCGGTTGATGGTTGCGCCCCCGCTGAGGGCCCAGGTGTTTTCTGGATTGCGGACTTCGAAATTGGTCGCTTGCACCCAGGCATCGTAATTCGCGCCTTCGCGCATCACCAAACTTGTGGTTGTGGTGACGTATCCGTTGTTCGGTAGGTTTTGGTCAGCCACGGCAACGGTATAGCTGACGATCGATGAATCTTCTTCCGCCGTAGCGACCGCTTGCAACAACCCGAGTCCGAGTCCATTTGATAAACGCCCGGAAATCTTCGAGGCGTTGAGCAGCCGACCTTCTTCTCCGATTCTGCGGGAGTAAAAGACACCGCTTTTGTTGAACAATTCTGTTCCTTCTTGAAAAAATTGACGGTTTTCGTTGAATCGGATTTCGAAGGGGGACAAATTCAAAACGAGGTTATCCGTGACGACCTGACCAAAATCCGGAACCAACGTCATGTCCAAAGTGAAGGCGTTACCGATTCCTACTTTCATGTCCATGCCGCCGTTGTAGGAGTTGGCGAAATCTTCGCCTGCCCAGTTTCGGTATGTGCTCAAATAGGGGAAAAGGCTCAGCCTCAAGGGTGGGGTAATTCCGGCTATGCCCTTCAAGATACCCCCTTGATTCAGGAGGCGTTGGGTTGGATCCATCGGGTTCCAAACGCTTTCCTCGCGGTGCCTTCGGATGCTCCGGTACATGTTCATTCCCCAGCTCTGCTCCGCCTTTTCTGGAAAACGAAACGCCATCCAAGGGATTCGAAATTCGGCCACCCATCCAAGTGAATCGATGCTGCACACGACATCCCAAACGGCATTCCACGAGGCGTCATCTCCGTTGGGAGAAATTTGTTCGTCGATCTGCACGCCGTCGGGGGTCGTGGTGAATCGAACGGCATTCAATCCGTCGTTGAACGGACTGAACCAGATGCCAAATTCGTCCGTGTTTTCGGTGCGATCACGTTCACTGAGTTGGTGGAGGATTGAATCGGGCGCATCGTCCCACATGCGGGCTCCGATGTATAGGGCGTTGTCATCGTAGGCGAATTTGACCTCCGTGCGCTGGCTGGGGCTGGAACCGGGATTGGGAGCGTATTGTGTGAACACATCATTCGCAGGTAGCCCTTGCCAACCGGCGTCGTCGAGGTTTCCGTCCAATTCAATCGGC
>JBMSHA010000360.1:0-2098 GCA_049416245.1 Flavobacteriales bacterium
ATCACCCCGCAGAAGGTAACATTGTAATGCTCAACATTCGTATTGCAACGCCGCCTTGGGATCGCGCTCGCAATGCTTGGATGCAGGTGAATCCAGGTATTTGCTCTTCATATGTCTTTGCTCAGAAGCCGGGTGACAAGGTGAC
Source organism: Flavobacteriales bacterium (assembly GCA_049416245.1). Lineage (GTDB taxonomy): Bacteria > Bacteroidota > Bacteroidia > Flavobacteriales_D > Sanyastnellaceae > UA16. The sequence continues at coordinate 146 of JBMSHA010000360.1, forward strand.
CATTTCTGGACCTTACGGAGAGTTCTTCATCAAAGAAACGGAAGCCGAGATGGTATACATCGGCGGAGGTGCGGGAATGGCGCCGATGCGTTCACATTTGTTCCACCTGTTCCACACCTTGAAGACTGACCGCAAAGTGACCTTCTGGTACGGAGGCCGTTCCAAGCGTGAATTGTTCTACCTCGACGATTTCAACAAGATCGCAGCTGAGTTCCCCAACTTCAATTTCCACGTGGTATTGTCCGAACCATCGGAAGAGGATGCATGGAAGGTAAAGAAGGACATCAACGACGAAGGTGACGGTTTCCTCGGCTTTGTACATAACGCGGTGATCGAGCATCAACTGGCACATCACGATGCTCCAGAGGATATTGAATTTTACTTTTGCGGCCCTCCTTTGATGAACCAAGCGGTTCTGAAAATGTGCGACGATTGGGGAGTACCGCCTGAAAATGTCAGCTTCGATGATTTCGGTGGGTGATCAAGTAAATTTTAGTTTTCAGAAACGAGCGGTCCCTGTATCGCTCGTTTTTGGTTTGTTTGGTTTGCTGTTCAATGCGTGCGGCGAAGGAACGGATCAGGCCGATAGTGGGCGACTTGGCCTGCCGGAACTCACCACTCACCAAGGCGATACGCAAGGGACTACTTACCTCATTAAGTACCACGGTGGAACGGTGGTGCCTCAATCTAAAATCGATTCAGTTCTTGAAGCTGTCGATGTGGAGTTCAACCTGTGGCGCCCCGATTCTCGAATCAATGCCATCAACGCTTATGATCAATCCGATTCGCTTTATCGATTCATTGACGAAAACTTGCTTTGGTCGTCTTTGTGGGCGCAAAGCTTAGATCTGTTTGAGGCCTCACAAGGAGCTTTCGATCCGACAGTCCAACCGCTGGTAGAGCTGTGGGGCTTTGGATTGTCAAAGCGGGAAACCGTGAGTCCAGAGGACGTAGCGGGCATCATGCCCCACGTCGGTTTGACCTTCGAGCGGATTGATTTAAACGAAGTAGAGCATGACCGAGTTTATCAATTTACCACCGTCCGAAAGCGCGACGCCCAGACGGGACTGGACTTCAACGGCATCGCCCAGGGAATGACAGTGGATTTATTGGCCGAATTGCTCATCGATCATGGCGTGGTTCAATTCATGGTGGAAGTTGGTGGCGAGGTCAAATGCATGGGGGAGCGTCCCGATGGACAACCTTGGCGCATAGCCATTGACCAACCACAGGCAGATGATGCTGATGGTTTCGAGCGTACGATGCAAACGGTTCTGGAAGTGAGAAATGCGGCGGTTTGCACCAGCGGGAACTACCGCAAGTTTTACGAAGAAGACGGGGTGAAACGGTCCCATACCATCAGCCCATTTACAGGCTACCCCGTTCAACATGGATTGCTCAGTGTGACCATTCACGCGACCGATGCTTCGACCGCTGATGCTTTGGCTACTGCCTGCATGGTGTGGGGGCCGGAAGACGGCAAGCGATTCATATTGAAGTATCGGGAGGAAAATCCGTTTGAACGCATCGAAGCTTATTTTATCAGCGACGACGGAACCGGATGGCAAATTTGGGAGACAGCGGGATGGGCTGGTTTGACGTTCGTGCCAGAATCAGCTTGACGCGAGGGATTTGGAATCGTCACCCTTGCATTGCTCGTCGGGTTTAGCTCCGCAAAGCGAGCAAGCGGCTCCTTCCTCGTTTAGAAAAGGATTTTGGCTGGCACAGGTACCCGCGAACTTCCCATCTTTTTTTACCAGGATTTTGATAGCGATACCGGCAACCCCCAAAGCCAATAAACCGATCGCAAGCAAAACAACTTTCCATTCCATGGGGCAAAAGTAGGGGGGAATTCATGCTCGATATGCTGAATTGCCGCGATTTCTGTGAATTTTTGCGTAAATTATCCTTGACTTATCCCATTGATAATGCGGTGTATTCTGCGTCCAACTT
>JBMSHA010000361.1:0-2094 GCA_049416245.1 Flavobacteriales bacterium
CCAAGTCCATTCAAAAAACAACCGAGAATCTTCCCATTGCTGAACATCTGATTGCGCATATGCTGTGTAGCGCAGGTTCACATTTTCACTCAACATCCATCCTCCAGACAACACCAAGCTGTTGCGTAAAATATTCGTTGGCGGAATTTCAAGCTCAGGATTGTAGCGTTCGGCTTCCCAGAAAGCCCCCCAGCTCACTGAACCCCACCCCCTATTACCGTTCCAAATCCTCCGCTTCACACCACCTCCTATCAGATTTCTAGAAGTCATCAGCAGAACATCATTTGCAGAGGTTTGAACAAAACTGAACCCTTGCAACCGATCCAGGTTTCCAAACTCCAATCGAACATGGGCAAATGAACTGCTCTGAATGGATTGACCATCCTCCGCCAGACGGTTCCATGAACCGACCACTTTTAAAGCCGTTCGTCCCCAATCTATGGTCATTCCAGCATCAGTTGAAAGGTCAACCACATCACTGTTTCCTGAGGACACATCACCGCTTATGCCTGCAGTCCAGATAAAGCCACTGTCACCGGCAAGCATGAGGGTTTCGGTGTTTACAATCGTCTGTGACATCACCAAAGACGAGTAAGTCAAAGCCACTGTAAGGAGGTGAATTTTTCTCATGCCGTAAAAATGGCACAATTCAACTCAAAATTCACTCCTTCTCGAGAAAGCCTTTTAAAAAGTAAACCACGAAAATTCCTAACAACAGAGGCCACAAGAAGATCATATAGAGCCTTTCAGAAAACTCCACATCCATGTCACACCTCCGAATGATCCATTCTAAGAGAAATGCAACAACCAATCCGGAAAGCAAATAGTAGGGCAATATGTAAAGGAACGTAGCCATGATATCACAACGCAGTCCGGCCCCAACTTATTGCTAGGTTTGATCAGCGTAATCTTTCAAATACGCGTATGGCGCATTGAGCTTCCCCTCCAACGTCGTCTCGGACGCCGCATTCAAAATCCCATCCGCATCCCCCAGCAAAAGAAGTGGAATCACGTGCTCCATCAACTCCCGACCAAACCCCTCTGACGCATCCCGTGGAAGTTCACAAGGCAGGTTATCGACTGCCAGAACCGTGATACCCTCGGGATGATCAAATGTACACTCTTGTTCGGTACCTGCGTGGTACCCGTACAACGGGTTTTCAATGGTCGACGGCCGTAGCGTACACGCCACCGGCCCATCGATGTCGCAAGAGATATCTGCAACCACCTTGACCTTCCAATCCGGCGAACGCATATCCGCACGGGTAAACAAAAACGGCGAGCCTTCTGCCCAAAAATGCCCTGCAATGAACAAATCTGCAACGTGCGCAAAGCGTGGAAAGGTGCTTTTGAAATCCATCGGGTCAGACACAAAATCCCCCATATCAAACGCACCACCGTCCTTGCGCGCATTGTAATCCCCCACATCCAAGTGAGTAAAGACCGGCTCGGGATAATCCATCCTCAAAAAATCATCCGGATGAACCGAACGCAATTTCATGTGGTCCAACACTTCGCGTGCACCCTTACCCACACGGCCATGGCCTGTCAACACAATCTTGAAATTCGCCGGCAATTTGATGCCTTTTGCACATTCCAACATTTCCTGCAAATCCCGGCAATCGATGGCTTTCGGAAGTTCAAATCGGCCACTGCGCAATCCATATGCACGCAATCCGCTGTACGCACCAACCAATCCAGCCCAACGACCGAAACCAATAATTCGGCGGCCGCTCGGTCGCTTAAGCAATTCATAATCGATGAGGCGAATCTGATTTTCTAGAATGGCCGAGAGGAGCTTCGCGTTGTACGGCTGAAGCTTGTGGGTGTGGCTGAAAAACAAATAGGTCTTGTGCGGAATCAAGTCTTCGACATTGACTTCCTTGACGCCGATGAGCACATCGCAATGGCTCACATCATCCTGCACATCCAATCCTGCAGCACTGTATTCGAGATCACGAATGCGCCTCACGTTGCTGCTTTGGATCGTGATTTTTAACTGTGGAAACCGTTGATGCAACAGTACGCATTGATCAGGCGTCAGGGGGACGCGCTGATCCGGCGGTGTTTTTCCTTCTCGGATCACGCCAATTT
>JBMSHA010000362.1:0-2081 GCA_049416245.1 Flavobacteriales bacterium
GCCGCCTCGGCCATGGCCGCTGGCGCCAGCGCGTTGACTTGCTGCGCCAGTTCAGGCTCATCTTCGGCGCGATCCACTTGGGTGTAGGCCGCGGCATTAAAAACCACCTCGGGTCGCCATTCGCGTATGGTTTGGGCCATGCCGTTGCGGTTTAGCAAATCACCGCAGGCGGGTGCGCTGTGTCTATGCAACGCCAGCACGGTGGCCGTGCCCTGCAGTTGCTGCACCAGGGCTTGGCCGAGTTGCCCATTGGCACCAAACACCAAAGCTCTCACGCGCCGCCGCCGTATTGCGTTTGCATCCAATCGCGGTAGGCGCCGCTGCGTACCCGCGCCACCCAATCGGGGTTGTCTAGGTACCAACGCAGGGTTTTTTCAATACCCGTGGCAAAGGTCTCTTTGGGTTTCCAACCCAGCTCGTTGGCCATGCGTGAGGCGTCAATGGCGTAGCGCCGGTCGTGCCCGGGTCGATCCGCAACATGCGTGATTTGGGTGGTGTACGACTGACCATCGGCACGCGGCCGGCTTTGATCAAGCAGCGTGCACAGCGTGTGAACAATATCCAGGTTGGCCATTTCATTCCAACCGCCCACGTTGTAATGCTCACCCACGCGGCCTTGCTTAAGCACCACACGAATCGCGTCGCAGTGGTCTCCCACATACAACCAATCGCGTATTTGCTGGCCATCGCCGTAGACTGGAAGAGGCTTCCCGTCGAGGGCATTGAGGATCATCAGTGGGATCAATTTCTCAGGGAAGTGATAGGGACCGTAGTTGTTCGAGCAGTTCGTCGTCAGAGTCGGGAGGCCGTAGGTGTGATGGAAGGCCCGCACCAAATGATCGCTTGCCGCCTTAGAAGCGGCATACGGGCTATTTGGCGCAAAAGGTGTTGTCTCGGAAAATGCGGGATCCGTCGGCGCAAGAGTGCCATAGACCTCGTCGGTCGATACATGCAAAAATCGGAACCCCGACCGCTTTTCGGCGTCAAGCGCCCCCCAATACCGGCGAACAGCATTCAACAACCTCAATGTGCCAGTGACATTCGTCTGAATGAATGGCTCAGGTGAGTCGATCGACCGGTCGACATGCGACTCGGCGGCGAAATTCAATACAGCATCGATTCGATGTTTCTGCAGGAGATTGGCGACAAGCCCCTCATCCCCGATATCCCCATGCTGAAAGACATAGCGCGGATCATTTTCCAGATCCGCAAGATTCGCTGGATTTCCCGCGTAGGTCAGCAGGTCAAGGTTGACAAGTTTTTGGAGCGGAGACCCTGATTCCTTGAGGCGTTGGCGAATGAAATTGCTGCCGATGAATCCACAGCCCCCCGTTACTAAAATGTTCATGAACTGTATTGAGCAATGCCCCTATCAATCGATTTCCTCACCCGCAGTCAGCACCTCGTCAAGGAGTTCCTCGAATTCGTCTAGACCGGTGCTGGGAATGATCACCGAGTTCCTTCGCCCATGGGCCTCTTCGGTGATTTTCAAAAAACGACCACGGTCATTTTGACGAAGTTCGATGATGAAATGTTTGCGCTCGATTTGAAGTTCGCGCAGGGCGAGGGACTGTTCCATATGGATAAGGTGAAAACCTAACGAAGGATCATAACGTCGATCAACTGAAAATCCGCTATTTTCCTAGAAATGACACCGATTGGGATCGGCGCTCGGGCATTTGAGTTGGGTCACGAATGAGTTCCAAGGGATCCCATAGACACAAGTCATCATACCTTTTACTCCTCTGCGGCGATACTTCTCCGGAAACCAGCACAGGAGAAAATCAGAATCAGCGAAATACCGGGCATCTTGGTTATGGTGAAGGAATTGGTTTTTCAAAGACGACCATGTGTTGCCATGGAAGAAAATCATGGGTCTTTACCCATTGAAACCCGATCGACTCGAATTCCAATCGGATTTGCTGCTCAGTCATTTTGTGAAGGCGCTTGATCGGAACATTCGGATCCTCCGCACGATATTCCAAAAGAACAACCCGTCCCCCTGGCCGCAGTGAATTCATCAGTGATTCCAACATTTCCTTCGGATGCGAAAACTCATGGTAGGCATCGACCATCAGGGC
>JBMSHA010000363.1:0-2059 GCA_049416245.1 Flavobacteriales bacterium
GGAACGCTTGCTTTGATGGACGGCGGTGTGCCGATCAAGGCACCTGTATCCGGAATCGCGATGGGATTGATCACCGATAAGGAGACGGGTAAGTACGTTGTACTTTCCGACATCTTGGGTGACGAAGACCACCTCGGTGATATGGACTTCAAGGTGACGGGGACAGAACATGGCATTACAGCATGCCAAATGGACATTAAGATCAAGGGATTGAGTTTCCAGCAGCTTCGTGAAGCCTTGGCCCAAGCGCGCGACGGCCGCCACCACATCCGTAAGGAAATGCTCGGTAGCATCAGTGAACCGCGTGCGGATTACAAAGACCATGCTCCACGAATCGTTTCGTTGACGGTTCCAGGTGAATCCATCGGTCCAATCATTGGCCCAGGGGGTAAAATCATCCAGGAAATCCAAGCCGAAACCGAAACGACCATCAGCATTGAGGACGTCGACGGCAAGGGCATTGTCGAAATTGCCGCTTCGAACAAGTCGGCCATTGATGCAGCTTTGGCGAAAGTGAAGGCCATCGCATTCCCTCCGACTGTTGAGATTGGTGAGGAATACGAAGGCAAAGTCAAGAGCATCATGCCCTACGGCGCTTTCGTAGAGGTCATCCCGGGCGTAGACGGATTGCTTCACGTCAGCGAGTTGGACTGGAAGCGCGTTGAGCGCGTTGAAGATGTCTTGAAAGAAGGTGAAGTAGTGAAGTTCAAGGTGGTTGGCCGCGATGAAAAGACCGGGAAAATCAAGTTGAGCCGCAAAGTTTTGTTGCCTAAGCCTGAAGGTTACGTTGAGCGACCCGACCGCCCACGCGGCGAACGCGGACGCGGACGTGGCGATCGCAACCGTGACCGAGGACCACGCCGAGAGGAGCGCAGCCGAGACGAGGATTAACATCCGTTCGGCAACAATCCTACCCCCTTTATCATTTAATTAGATACGACGAAATAAGAACCACACATGCGGCAGCTAAAAATCACCAAACAGGTTACCAACCGTGAAACGGCATCCCTTGACAAGTATTTGCAAGAGATTGGACGTGTTGATTTGATTACAGCAGAAGAAGAAGTGGAGTTGGCCCGTCGCATCAAGAAGGGCGACCAGGTGGCGTTGGAGAAGTTGACCAAAGCGAACCTTCGTTTTGTAGTCTCCGTGTCCAAACAATACCAAAACCAAGGCTTGAGTTTGCCGGATCTGATCAACGAGGGCAACCTCGGTTTGATCAAGGCCGCTCAGCGTTTTGACGAGACGCGTGGCTTTAAATTCATCTCGTACGCGGTGTGGTGGATTCGCCAAAGCATCTTGCAGGCGCTGGCCGAGCAGAGCCGGATTGTTCGACTTCCGTTGAACAAAATCGGTTCGATCAACAAGATCAACAAGGCCTTTGCCCGTTTGGAACAGGAGTTTGAACGGCCACCAACAGCAGCGGAACTGGCTGAAACACTTGATATGACGCTGGATGAAGTGAAGCAAAGCATGAAAAATGCGGGGCGTCACGTATCCATGGATGCACCATTGAAGGATGGCGACGAGTCTTCCAGCAACATGTACGACGTCATGCGAACTGGGGACACCCCCTCGCCGGATACAGAGTTGATGACCGAGTCCCTCCGTAAGGAGATCGAGCGTTCATTGCGCACATTGACGCCGCGTGAAGGCGATGTTATTCGCTTGTATTTCGGACTGAATGGTGAGCACCCCATGACCCTTGAGGAAATAGGGGAGCGCTTTGACTTGACCCGTGAGCGCGTGCGTCAAATCAAAGAAAAGGCCATCCGTCGCCTGAAGCACACCAGCCGCAGCCGTATTCTGAAAAGTTACTTGGGCTGATCAACGGCATCGAGCACTTTCCACAAGTGCCGGCACGCCAAGGAACGAAAGGGCCTCCATCGTTCCGCAAATGCCACAAGTTCACGGTCTGAAGAAGCCATGGAAAGGCCATACAGCCGCTCCATGGCTTTTTTGATGCCCAGATCCCGAGGAGCAAATACGTCCGGCCGTCTAAGCGTGGACAACAGGAACATCAGGGCCGTCCATTCACCGCTGCCATTTATGGCGGTAA
>JBMSHA010000364.1:0-2057 GCA_049416245.1 Flavobacteriales bacterium
ATTGCCTCCACACCGACCGACGAGATCAAGCGCCTCTGGGATGGGTTGTCCTGATGCGTCCAGCACGTCCGAGCGGAAATGCATGCGTTGGATTTCACAAATCACCAATTGTCCGGCGCCTCCTTCCGAACCCAGCGAATCGACGCGGAGCACCTTGCATTCCAACTGCACCGGACTCTCAGCAACACGCAATGGGCGAATGGTATCCGACGGCAGGGCCGTCAATCCCGCCTTCTCGAACTCGCTTACGCCTCGATCAAAATCAGCACTGGCCAATGAACAAGCATGCACCATTGCATAATCGACCAGGTTGATTACGACTTCCGGCACCTCCAAGACGTTTTCGAGGGTATGCTTGGTGGTGTTGTCCTTCATCCGGCGGGCCGGACTGAAAATCAAGACAGGCGGATGAGCTGAAAACACATTGAAGTAGCTGAAAGGGGCGAGATTGGGCCTGCCCTCTGCGTCAACGGTGCTGGCAAATGCAATGGGTCGCGGCGCAATTCCTCCAAGCAATTTCCCATGCAAGTCTCTTCCTCCCAATTCAGTGGGATTGAATGATTCAAAGTGCACTTTTGACATGTTGATTTGAGTTAAGAGCGGTGGCTCTCGACTTGGTCAATGGAGTTCATGACTTTTGTCTTGAGGCCCTCCTTAAAATCCTTGATACGTCCTGCGACTGCGGAGTCGGATGTGCCGATGATTTGCGCGGCTAAGATTCCGGCGTTTCGACCACCATCCAGCGCAACGGTTGCTACCGGTACTCCTGAAGGCATTTGCAGAATGCTAAGCACCGAATCCCAGCCGTCGATGGAATTGCTGCTGTGAATGGGAACACCGATGACAGGCAAATGCGTGAGGGACGCCGTCATACCGGGCAAATGCGCCGCTCCCCCTGCCCCGGCAACAATCACTTTAATTCCGCGGTCCGCGGCCTCACGGGCATGATCCACCATACGATCCGGCGTTCGATGCGCAGAAACCACGGTCATTTCAAACGGAATATTCAACTCGTTTAAAACGTCAGCTGCTTTTTCCATAACAGGCAGGTCGCTGGATGACCCCATGATGATGCTCACGAGCGGATTGGACATGGCGATGTTATTCGGATTGAGGATTTTCTCGCTTCTCTATTTCATCGCGAAGTCGAGAAGCCAGTTCATAGTCTTCCCGCGCGATGGCTTGCTTCAATTCCTTTTTCAAATCTTTGATCGTGCGTTTTTTCGGCTTGGCCTCATCAGGAGCCTCCTCGGCTTGAGCCTCAGCCGCTTCAACACGCTCCATCTCCTCCGGACCGATGCCCGCCATCTTCATCACGCTTTCTGCACAATAAATGGGACAACCAAACCTGTACGCCAACGCCACAGCATCGCTGGGTCGGCAATCAATTTCTTCGGTTTGTCCACCTGACGCGCACACCATTTTCGCAAAAAACACCCCCTCTACCATGTTGTAAATGGACACTTCCACCACGCGAATTTCGAAGGCCTCAAAAGCCGACTTGAATAAGTCATGGGTCAACGGTCGTGACGCCTTCATCTTTTCGATTTCAATCGCAATGGCTTGGGCTTCTGCTCCGCCGATGACGATGGGCAACTTTCGATTTCCTGCTACCTCCCCCAACACCATCGCATAAGCTCCAGATGAGGAGCCGCTCATGGCTATGTCCGAAACTTCTACTTCTACTTTTGTCATCTGAGTGAAGGACTGGGCACAAAGGTACGGACTCGAGACAAGATAACCGGTGCGATCACCCTTCCAAGGCGCGGACCGCCGCTGTCAATTTGGGGAGAACCTCAAATGCGTCACCTACGATGCCATAATCTGCCGCCTTGAAGAACGGAGCTTCTGGATCCGTATTGATGACAACGATGACCTTTGATTGGTTCACACCAGCGAGGTGTTGAATGGCACCAGAAATGCCCGCAGCGATGTACAAATTAGGTCGAATGGTAATTCCTGTCTGTCCAACGTGCTCGTGATGAGGGCGCCAGCCAATATCTGAAACCGGTCGCGAGCAAGCGGTTGTGGCTCCAAGAGCCTTGGCCAAATCCTCA
>JBMSHA010000365.1:0-2046 GCA_049416245.1 Flavobacteriales bacterium
CCGCATGGAGCCAGGAGGATTTCGAAGCTACTTTCCAGGCGGCGAACGAGGCCTATGCAGCTGGTGACTATGCCGAAGCCATTGCAGGATATGAAAGCATCCTCGTAGACCGCATGCACTTCGAATCGGAGTACAACTTGGGAAATGCTTACTACAAATCGCGTGATTGGGGATCCGCCATCCTGCATTACGAACGAGCAGCCCGACTTTCTCCGAGCAATTCCGATGTGCGAACCAATCTGGTTCTGGCCAATGCCCAAATCAAAGACCGCATCGAGTCTTTACCCTCCAATGGAATTCTCGACTTGTGGGACCGCATCGTCGCGCCGGGAAGGTTCAAATTGTGTATGATGATCATGGCAGCCGCCTGGACCTTGGGCTTCGTAGCGCTCGCGTGGCGGGTGTGGGAGACGCGATTAGAAAATCGCCGCATCCTAGGAACCAGTGCGGCCGTGCTTCTGGGGATGGGATGTGTTACCATGCTGCTGACCTGGTCCACATCGCAACGCATAGCGAGCAGCAAATTGGCCATCATCACGGTCTCTGAAACACCCATTCGAAATGAGCCCGGCACAAACGGGATGACCTTATTCATGCTACACGAAGGGACCAAAGTCACCGTGGTGGAGCGCCAACAGGAACATTGGGAGGTTCAACTTGCCAACGGAAATACCGGTTGGATTTCCGCTAACGATTTGACGGAGATTTAATCACAATCCGATTTGAATCACTCCACCAATTCAACGGACCAATGGGCTTTTTGGCCATTGCAGTCGGTACCCACGAATTGGTAATGCCCTGCGGCCAAGCCACGCAAATCTACCCGCATGTTGAGATCATCCATGCGCCAACTGCGCACCAAGCGTCCCGATGCTGTTTCTATTAAGCGCACCGTTGAACCTGGCATCCAGCCGCGCATTTCCGCGAAATCACGGGTCGGATTGGGGAAAATGAAAACCGTATTTTCAGCCGCCTCCAATACATTTTGACCCGAAGCCAAGTCATAAAGAATGATGTCATCAACGGCAGCTTCAATCAAAGAACCGCCGTCCAAATACTCACCGACGGTAGTGCTGTCTGAAGCGATAAATCGCATCTGGAATTCGCTGGTAGGTTCGATGACGTCGGCAACTCGGAAGGCATTTCGGCGCCAGGATACGTCTTGTTGCAGGGTGTTTTCAAGGAATTGCCAAGTTTGTCCACCATCATTGGAGATTTCCACCTGCCACCAGTCCGAGGCGGGGTTGGCTCCGGTTGGAGGTGCGTTGACATACCAGCGCCAGTAAGCCATCACCGGATTGGCAAACGGAGTCAAGTCAATAACCGGCGACAGCAGGGTTGTTTTCCCAGCGTCTACATCGTTTACTCCAATCCCCGCGTTGACCCCCGGATTCAATCCCGTCACAAAGGCATAACCTGCAAAACCAAGCGTGTGGTCTTGGGTGGGCGCCACAATGGTGGATGGATCACCTGCCTCGGCGTATGAACCAACGGGAATGGCTTCTTCCCAAATGCCCGTGGTCGCGTTGTCCTGACCGGGCAGTCCCGTCGTCCAAGAACCGAAGTCTGAATATTCGTCGGAGTCGTTGATCATCACCGGTTCCACCCCGACCAAAACGTAATGCGGCAAATTGGGGTATGATGCATTGGCCGCCGCGAATGGTGTCACCGCCGACAGCCCCCCAAAATCATCCGTAATGCCCATGTAATAGGCAATCACCGAGCCGGCCTCCTGGGCCGGAATTTCAGCGGTAAAAACGGAATTTCCGTTAGGGTTTTCCATGGCGACTTGCGTCCAATCACCTCCGACTTCAGTCCGGTACCACAAGTTCACTGCATCGAAATACAAGTTGTACGGAAACACAATGAATGATTCCGCCTCAATGTCAATGGTGGTTCCCGCAGACACAAATTCTTCCGGCGAGTGATCGATTTCGGCATAACTGAAAACGGAGATGCCGTGAATGTCAAAACCCTCCACAATCGCCAGATCATTGGGTGTGCCATTCGACAAATCTCCATCGTCGTCGTCGGCTTGTAATAAAT
>JBMSHA010000366.1:0-2043 GCA_049416245.1 Flavobacteriales bacterium
GGGTCGTACTGTTAAACAGGGGAGTCCAAGATAGGTCGTCTCTTCTTGAATGCCCCCGCTATCGGTGATGACACCGTTTGAGGATGCCACCAAACTCATGAACTCAACGTAGCCAAGAGGAGGGACGCAACGAATGTTCTCATGCTCAATGTAGGATTCAAGATTAAAAGTTTCAATTCGAGCCTTCGTGCGAGGGTGCATCGGCCAAATCAGCGTGTATGTGTCTGCAAGACTGTTGAGTTGAGCAAGGATGAGGGAAAGAATCGTTTCATCATCGACGTTTGATGGCCGATGTAAGGTCACGACGAGATGAGATTGAGCGATATCCAACTCATCTTTCATGTTGCGTGCTCGGAACAGCGGCTCCATCTGGACAAGTGTGTCGATCATGATGTTCCCGACTCGAACGATTTTTTCAGCATCAATGCCTTCTCGAGACAAATTTTCATCTCCATCCGGAGATGGCGTCCACAGCAAGTCACAAAGATGGTCCGTAACAATTCGATTCAATTCTTCGGGCATCGCTCGGTCGTTGCTGCGCAGTCCCGCCTCAAGGTGTACCGTTGGAATACCGAGTTTTGTGGCCGCAAGCGAACACGCCACGGTGCTGTTAACATCGCCAATAACGATGACGCAATCCGGTTCGCGCTCAAGCAATACGGCTTCATACCTTTCCAGAATATGGGCTGTTTGCTTGCCGTGACTCGCGCTTCCTACATTCAACGAGATATCGGGATTGCCCATGCCGAACTGCTCAAAAAAAATCCCCGCCATCTCATGGTCATAATGTTGGCCGGTATCAACAAGGAAGGGTGTAAATTCGGCAGATGAGCGAAGAACCCTGAGGAGCGGAGCTGCTTTCATTTGGTTGGGCCGGGCCCCTACGACAACATGGACCTCTTTACTCATGATTTGCGCTGTCTTAACAGGCATTTGATTTCATCGCCAAAATCAAAGGGAAATGATTCGTATAGACTAAACCCGAAGCCGCCTTGGGAGAGGCATGGAGGTCCGTATCGAGCTTGAACAGTCAAGAATTATTGTGTCGCTCTCTGCTTCGCAAGAAGAAAGGGATTCGGTATACGGCGAAAAAATGGCTGAAAAACTTGATTTTTCAATCGCCTCCAACGGCCCAGTTGATCTTCGAACGGTGCACGATGACCATCTCGCTCTCATCGTCCTTTTAGCGGTTCATCCTTTTGCAATCGGAAAATTGTCCATTCCCCTTCATGTCTCCAAACAGTTCGAGGAAGCAACCAAAATTTTTTCTCGATATCGTCCTGAATTCTTATCCGTGTCCGGAAAACCGTACACCTCAAAATCTGATGGAAAACCAGGTCTAGCATTTTCAGGGGGGATGGACTCGACAGCGGCACTTCTATTGATGCCAAACAAGACCGTTCCAGTTTTTCTTGACCGACCGCATCGAGCCAACACGACACTCTACAACAAATCTGCAGCAAAGGCCACGTTAGCATTCCTTGAGTCAAAAGGTGTGCCAAACATCTCAATAAGTACCGATGTCGAATTCATCCGAAACCCTGTGGGCTTCCCGACCGATCTAGCAACGGGCATTCCGGTTCTTGCGTTGGCATCCCATTTCCAATTTGATTCAGTCGGATTTGGAACGGTGATGGAATCCGCATATCGAATCGGACACGAAAAATCTCGGAATTACATTGAATCGGCCCACTACAAAGTTTGGGCGCCGTTGTTTTCAGCCGCAGGATTGCCTCTCTTTTTGCCCGTAGCAGGAGTGAGCGAAGTCGGCACAAGCACCATTGTCCACCGCTCACCGTATAGGGGAATGGCACGATCTTGCATTCGCGGAAATTGGCCTCGAACATGCAACAACTGCTGGAAGTGTTTCAGGAAACAATTGATTGAACATGGCATTAATCAAACAGAATTCAACGACAACCAATTCCTCACATCTCTTCAATCAAAAGAAGTCGTCAGCAAACTTTCTGCGGAATTCATCTCACACGAAAATGTGCTGGGTTGGGCGTTAAACAAAATTGAACGAGGTCCGAAGCTCGAAGT
>JBMSHA010000367.1:0-2041 GCA_049416245.1 Flavobacteriales bacterium
TTCAATGGGTGGAATGTTGTATTCAATTTCTATGCTATCGGTGACTTCAAATCCACAACCATCAGTCAGGGTAACAAACACCTCATCGGCATTGGCCCATGTGCTAATCGTGAGAATGCTCGGATCCCACCAAGAAGGCCACAAATTGGTACCATCCTGATCCTCCCACGTATATGAATACATGCCGTCTCCCCCTGAAGCTGTTGAAGAGATGTCTGCCGTTCCGTTGCATTCCAAAACAATGGGGCCGTCTTCGTTGATTTCAATCTCCAACGGAGGGAACTCAAGTACTTCTACCGTCACCTCTACTGTCGGCGGATTGAGAGCCAAATCACACGTATCACCTACGGTAACATAGCACGACCAATCGTCTAAGGGCGAAATGCTGATCGGTGATTCTCCATTTCCTTCAGGACAATCCCAATCGAACGTGTAGTTTCCGTAACCGCCGCTTACGATGGGCCCAACTTCGATTACGTCTCCTTGACAGATGGTAGCGCTGAAGTCCTCAACTACAAAAGGCGGTGGATCTTCAGCGACGTAAAACGTAAAATAAGTGGTCAATCCGCCACCGTTGCACGCGGCTACGTTTTCGATTTGCATCTCAACCAATTCTGGGCCTTCTGTGATTCCGTCAATTGCAGCGACAAGCTCAAAAGAAACTATGCTTACAAACGGTTCAAACACAACGGAGTCCGGTAACGGCAGCAAGGAGCCATCGGGCTGCGGTTGACCGTAGTCCACACCGTTCGTGGCCACGCTGTTGCCGTAATTGATGTAAACCATCTCTTGGACCTCTAGGATGGTTTCCACCGGGCGTTCAAATGTTAAGGTCGCCTGTCCACAATCTTCGTAAATGGTGTTGGCCTCAGGCCCTCCTACATCGATTGACAAATCGATCTGCACCACGGCATTGGATTCAAACGACCCCTCTTCCAGCACGACAATCGATTCCAAGGCCGTATCCGAACCGTCCGCAATAGCCAATTTGATGTGATAAGTTTCACCGCATTCGACGGGCCATTCCGCTTTGAAGGGAACCGTATAGCCATTGATGCAAACGTCCGTTCCCCCTTGATTATCCACATAATACTGGGAGTTCGTTCCTGAATTCACTGACGAAATCGTAATGGGAAGCACCGGATCCGTATCCGGTACACCCGCGATGTTCACCGCGCCATCCGGAAATCCAGCGGGGCTATCATACGGTCCGGTAATTCCGGGACCGCTCAAGAAAAACGCAAAAACGTCATTGTACTGGGTGTTAATCCATGTTTCATATTCATCGGAACCGAAAACATAATTAAAGCTCACGGTATCGCCGGCCGCCACGAAATCGAACTCCAACACGCACCCATCATTAACTGAGTTGACAGAAAAAGATTGGCCAATTAGAGAAGGCACCGAATTGGCAATATCCAATAAATCAGCATCATTGAATCCATTGCCAAGACATCCATCACACGCCAAAAATGTATCGGGACATTCCAAATTTTCAGCAACGTCGCAACTCAACACCAATCCAGAACTGATTGAGAAGACATCATCGCCACCAGTCAGGTATCCCAGCTGATTGGTGCCCCCAGTGTAGGTGATATTCGACGCTTGGATGCCGCTACCCAACAAAATATCATTGACGTATTCCTCCAAAGTGAGTCCCGTTTCGACATCCAATTGAGCCGTCGAACTGACTACTGAAAACGCCATCATTGCCGACAGCAGGATTGAAAAAATGGACTTCTGCATGCGATACATTGCTCGTTCATTCAAGGATAGGTAAGTATACCACAAAAAAAGAAACCAACGGGAAGTGCCGTTGGTTGCTTACAATCAAATCATTTTTCGTTTCAGTGACGAAAGGCCTGGAGCTCCGAACTTAATTTTCGACGTGCGTGAAAGATTCTGCTCTTCACGGTGCCCATGGGAATCGATAGCTCATCTGCGATTTCGTCATAGTGATAGCCTTCCAGAAACATTTTAAACGGAACCTTAAATTCTGGTTTCAACCCTTCAATTGCTCCGATGATGTCTTGTTCGTTGA
>JBMSHA010000368.1:0-2026 GCA_049416245.1 Flavobacteriales bacterium
CAATCTCAAATGTTTGGCGTTCAAAAGTAGCCGCGATGTGGGGGTGAAGGCGCTCTTTCCTGCGTTTTGATTGTTCGAGGTCTTCCTCGTAGGAAACCCCATTGAATAATTGCAACACCAGTCGATTGCCCACTTGATCCATTCGCCCCGACTCGGCGCGAATAATCCGAGAGACGCCGGTTTCGCCCTCCCGGTGATCGTGAATAAGAATATCATTGAGGGTGCCGTTTTCCTGCTTCGCATCCACACGAATGGCAAAGCCATCTATGCCGTTGTAGAATTCCCCGGGATTCAAGTTCAGGGTCGGCTTTTTTTGAGTTACCGAAAACAAGAGTGCCCGGAACTTCAAATTGGCGACCGGCCATGCTGCGTTTGAAAACCAAAACGCTCCCACAGAAACCAGTGTCATGGTCAATATGAGCGGGCGAAAGATGCGGAAGACTGACAACCCAGCAGACTTCAAAGCAGTCAATTCGTTTCGTTCAGCGAGCGAACCAAAAGCCATAATGGATGCTACGAGGATGGCTAAGGGCAGCGCCAGGTTGACTAACCGAGCTGATGCGTAAATCATCAATTCCGCAATGACCCATGGGGCCAGTCCTTTTCCGATCAAGTCGTCTGCGTAAACCCATAGAAATTGCATGTCCAAGATGAACAGCGCCACAGGGAAGGTAACGGCAAATGGCGCTAAAAAGGAACGCAATAGGAGGCGGGCAAAACGTCGCACGATTCAAAGATAGGATGCAGTAACTTGCTGCCGTTAATCAATGAATAACGTAAACCATGACCTCCAAATTATCCATTCCTTTTTTTGCTGCAGGTTTAATCGCTTTGATCTTTGCAACCGGTTGTGCGGATGCCCCAACAGCTTCTGTTGAATCTGACGATTGGACTGTTGCTGAAGCCAAAGATAAGGGCGCGAGTGAACCAGACGCGAGCGGATTTGTCTGGCAAACTGAACAATTCGCGGATTTAAAAATGATTCGCTACCAAGTGCCAGGATGGGATCAACTGTCACCTCAGCAAAGGGCTCTGGTGTATTGCTTAAACCAAGCCGGTCTCAGTGGCCGAGACATCATGTACGACCAGAATAACCGTTACAACTTGCGCATTCGCGATTTGCTAGAAGCGGTTTATACCGGTTATGAAGGGGATAAGACCACCATCGGTTGGCAGCGATTTGAAACGTACCTCAAGCGCATTTGGTTTTCCAATGGCATACACCATCATTATGCCAACACGAAGATCATGCCTGAATTTTCTGAAGCATATTTCAACGAATTGCTCTCGGCTGTCGGTCGAGAAATAGACAGTGAGTTGCGGGCTGTGATTTTCGATCCTGCTGTCGAGGCGAAAAAAGTCGAGCAAGATGCGACGAAGGGTTTGGTGGAAGCATCAGCGGTTAATTTTTATGCGCCTGACGTGAGCACGGAAGAAGCGCAAGCGTATCTCGAGAGCATCGTCGAGGAGGGGAATCGCACGCCGGTGGAATACAGCTTAAACTCTCGTCTGGTCAAAAATGCGGCTGGCGAAATTGAAGAACAAGCGTACAAAGTAGGTGGCTTGTATGGAGAAGCGCTTGAGCAAGTTGTTTTTTGGCTCAATCAGGCAATCCAATATGCGGAAAACGACAAACAAGCCGCTGCACTGCGGAATTTGATCGCTTACTACGAGACCGGCGATTTGGAAAAATGGCAACTCTACAACATCAATTGGGTCCAAGACACGGAAGGAGATGTGGATTACATCAACGGATTTGTTGAAGTGTACAACGACCCGCTCGGTTACACCGGAAGCTATGAAACGATTGTGCAAATCAAAGATTTTGATGCGAGCGATCGCATGAAGGTTTTGATGGACAACGCCCAATGGTTTGAAGACAACATGCCTTTCATGGATGAGCACAAAAAGAAAGAAGTGGTCGGAATCACTTACAACGTGGTGAATGTTGCGGGGGAGGCTGGAGATGCTTCTCCGAGCACCCCCATCGGAGTGAATTTGCCCAACTCGAACTGGATTCGAGTGG
>JBMSHA010000369.1:0-2016 GCA_049416245.1 Flavobacteriales bacterium
TCCTGGTTTGACCTTCTTGATCAATTCGATTTCCAAACCGCAGGGGTTTCCGAGTGCATTCAACAAACTCTTGGCTGCGACTCCGGCCACGTTATTCTCGGCGGTGGCATCCAAATCCGCTCCTACGATTTTCACAATCCGGACCCTTCCTGCCTCTTCGGTCCGTCGAATGACCAATTCTTCACCCGGTTCATTCAAGGCACATCCCAACGCATCAAAGCCAACGTTCAAATTTGCCACGGTCGCCGGCGCCCAAATTCTGACTTGATTTTTCATGGCATTCCTGCAGTTTTTGCCAACAACCTGCCGAGTTCATAAACGTCTGTGAGCACTCCACTTGCAGTGAGTTCGCCGCCGGCTCCAGCACCTTGGATGACCAACGGACGCTCGAGATATCGTTGCGATGTAATCGCGATGGCATTGTCCGTGCCGTCCAATCCATAAAACGGATGTTCCGCATCCAACGGCACCAATTCAGCTTTGGCCCCATCATTTGGTGACAAAGAAGCTACAAAGCGGTAGCGCGCGCCCTGCCTTTGCAGTTCTTGCGCCTGCGTATCAAGCTGCGGCCCCCAATCGGATAGACTGCCCAGGAATTCCTCCACAGTCAATTCCCGAACGTCTTCGGGCATGAATCCCGCGACATCGATGTCTTCAAGCTCCAGCTTCGCTCCGCAATGACGCGCCAAAATGAGCAGCTTTCGCGCGACGTCCGTGCCGCTGAGGTCTAAACGCGGATCGGGCTCCGTATACCCCAGCTTCCGGGCCTCATTCACCGCATCTTCAAATCTTGCACCCTGGTCCAAGGAACTGAAGATATAATTCAAAGACCCGCTCAAAACGGCATCAATTCGCAGGATGGTATCCCCGGATTCGAGCATTCCATTCAGGGTTCGGAGGATGGGCAGTGCAGCACCAACATTCGTCTCGATGCGGAACAGTTCTCTCCCGGCGCTTCTTTGATTCAATTTTGCCCATTGGGCCATGCGGCCCGTTGCCGCCTGTTTATTGGAAGCCACATACGCAATCCCTTGGCTGCCGGCTTTCATCGCCACGGAGGCTACCTGAGAAGAAGCCGAATTGTCCACCCAAATCTTCAAGCGACCGGGGCGGGCAGCAAAAGCTTCAAAGGCTTCATCGATACTTTTGCTCGGAATGATTTCGGCATGTGCACGCCGCAACAATTCGGCAGGCGATTCGCCTTTTGACAGGCAATATCCTCGACTGTTCGCCACACCGACCAGCTCTATTTTCTGGCCCGTTTGCGATTCAAATGCGGCTTTTGTTTGATCCAATTGTTCGATGAAAGCCGCACCGACTTGGCCAATGCCTGCACAAAACAATTCGATCGCCGCTTGCTTGCTTTCGAAAAAGCAGGCGTGCAAAGCGCGTAACGCTGACGGCACATCCTCCGTAGCGCACACCAAACTGATGTTTCTTTCAGTACTGCCTTGGGCAATCGCTCGAATGTTTACGCCGGCATCACCGAGTGCTTTGAAAGCAGAGCCACTCACCCCGGCGGCACTTACCATACCGCCTCCTACCAAGGCCACAATGCTCAGTCCTTGATCGACTTTAATGGGTGCAAGCCGCTTCAACGCGATGTCGGCCTGTAAATCGACTTCAAGTGCTGATGTCGCCGCATCCAAGTCGCTGTCTGCGACACCAATAGTGAGGCTGTTTTCAGAAGAGCTCTGCGTGATGAAAATGACATTTACCGAGGACTGCGCCAAAGCCGAAAAAATACGGCTAGAAAAACCCGGACGTCCTATCAATGATCCGCCTTCCATGGTGATCAATGCGATACCGTCTACACTAGAAAGTCCTCTCACAATGGCGCTCGTCCTGGGATTGGCTACGATACGCGTTCCACGTGCATCCGAATCGAACGTGCTGCGAACAACCAGCGGAATTCCTTTTTCCCGAAGTGGAGCAATGGTCGGATGGTAGATGACTTTGGCACCAAAATGACAAAGTTCCATCGCTTCCTCATAGCTCATCTCTTCAATGACACGC
>JBMSHA010000370.1:0-2012 GCA_049416245.1 Flavobacteriales bacterium
CCGGGCGCTTGCGCGGCATGAGGGTATATTCTGCGGCACGTCTTCGGGGATGAATGCGGCGGGAGCCATTCAACTTGCGCGTGAACTTGGACCGGATTCCACCGTGGTTGCCATCGCGTGTGATACAGGGTTGAAGTATTTGAATTCTGGGCTTTTTGATTGAATATTTGGGTAAACACCCAAATCGGGTTAGATTGCCTTTCAATCAATCACTTGAGTCGCATGAAAGATTTCAAATACCTGTTCGCCTATACGGTGCCTCTCGCTGCTTGGTGGTCTTTTGAATCCCAAGGAATTTGGACTTTTTCGGCTGTTTTTTACGCGTTCATTGTCATTCCGTTATTGGATGTCATCACCGGCGAGGGCGATCGAAATTTGTCCGAAGACGAGGCGCAGTACAAGAGGACCAAATGGATTTTCGATGCGATGCTCTACCTGAACGTGCCGATTGTTTTCGGTTTGCTATGGATGGTGCTGAGCAAGGTGCAATCCGAAGTTTACGCGACGCACGAGCTTGTGGGTTTGGCGCTTTCGAGCGGAATTTTGCTCGCGACAAACGGCATCAATGTGGCCCACGAACTTGGGCACCGCGCTCCCTATGCCGAGCGTTTCTTGTCCAAATTGCTTTACGTGCCCTGCCTGTACATGCACTTTTACATCGAGCACAATTTTGGTCATCACTTGCATGTGGCGACTCCGGAAGACGGCGCCACCGCGCGTTACAATCAAACCGTCTACGGCTTTTGGATCACGTCGGTCACAAAGCAATACAGCAGCGCATGGCGGCTTCAGCGCCAACTGCTGCAACGGCAAGGGCTCTCGTTTTTCTCGGTCAAAAACGACATGCTTTGGTACCACCTGATCCAGCCCGCATACTTGTTAGCGGTGGGTTGGATTTTTTCTTGGGAAGTCATGGGTTTTGCGGCGCTCATCGGGGTCATCGCCTTTTTGTTCCTAGAGAGCATCAACTACATCGAACATTACGGCTTGCGCCGAGCGAAAACCGAATCCGGGCGTTACGAACGCGTGCAGCCTTACCATTCGTGGAACTCAAATTTCAACATCGGCCGCATCACCCTCTACGAATTGACGCGACACAGCGACCATCACTACAAGGCCGCAAAAAAATACCAAGTCCTCAACAGCCACGAGGAAAGTCCGACGTTGCCATTGGGTTATCCGGCTTCGATTTTGTTGAGTTTGGTGCCGCCACTTTGGTTTCGAGTGATGAATCCGTTGGTGCCCGAATCGATGAAAGCCTTGCACGATGCCTGAGTCCGGACCTGTAATAGAATTGACGGCTGCCACTCAAAAGCGCTTCCCGGCCAAAACACGCGGATTTGCGCTGCAAACGGCCTTACAACTTTTCAATCAACGCGGATTTGCTGCGGTGACAACGGCGTCCATCGCAGAGTCGGCTGGCGTGTTGGAGGGAACGCTTTGGTATCATTTCAATTCCAAAAAGGATTTGTTGATCGCGCACGTAGGCTTACTTCGAGAGGCCTTTGCCGAAGCCAATGCCCAAGCGCATGAGGCAAATGCCGAGACGGTTGTGAAAGGAGTTTTTGAAGCCTACGATGTCATTTGGGACTTTCGCTACCTGCTTCGAGATGATTTTCGGCATGCTTTGCCCGGAGAGCTTGACTTGTTGCAAGCGATTCAATCCTTGAACGATGATTTGGACGCTTGGGCCGAAGAGCGCGTAGCCCATGCCGATGCCCATGGATTGCTGGTGCTACCAGAAGAAGAAGCCAACGGCATTGCGGAAATCATTCTGCTCATCGGTCGATATTGGCTGGACTTTTCGGAGGGAAAGTATCCAGAAACCGATCACGCGGCATTGCGCAAACGCGGGCTGCGTCACATTTTTACGGTGCTCAGGCCCTATTTATCGCAGGAAACTGCAGACGCTGTCAAGCGGATGTTGGGTTGATTTCGTCGATGGCGCGTGCCAAGCTCCAATCTTTTTCTGTCACCATGTTACCGGCATCGTTCGTTGTCAGTTCAAGCAG
>JBMSHA010000371.1:0-2003 GCA_049416245.1 Flavobacteriales bacterium
CGTGGTTGGCCGATTACCCCGATGCGGAGAATTTTTTGTCGCTTTTTCGAACAGTAAACTTCGCTCCGGGTGGTCCGAATTACACGCATTTCAGCGATGCAGAATTCGATGCGGGCATGGAAAAAGCGGTGAGCATGACCTCAACTCCTGAGCGATTGATGAAGTACGCTGAATTGCATCAGCGGGTGATGTCTTCTATGCCCGTGATCCCCATTTTTCATGACCAAGTGACCCACTTTTTGAGAAATGAGGTCACCGGATGGGAAATCAACGCCGTCAACCGTTTGGATTTGAGGCGAGTGCAAAAAATACCCATCGAGTTGGCATCAAACCCTTAAATTGGAGGCAAGAATCAATGAATTCCATGCTCCGTATTGATAGTCACACTCACATTCTCCCTCGTGAAATGCCCCGTTGGACCGAGCGGTTTGGTGCGGGAAATTACATTCACCTCGAGGATAGCCCGCGTGAGGGGTTTGCTCGCATGATGCAAGGCAATCGTTTCTTTCGCGAGATCGGTGAGAATTGTTGGGACGCCGAAATTCGAAAGGCGGAGTATGCCGAACGCGATACACAGGTCCAGGTGGTTTGCACCATTCCTGTCATGTTCAATTACAACGCACCAACCGATCACGCAGCGGACATTGCGCGGTATTTAAATGACCACATTGCAGAACTTGTGGCTGACGATCCGAGCCATTACGCGGGTTTGGCAAGCGTGCCGCTTCAAGACACCGATCTTTCGATAAAGGAATTGGAACGCGCGAAGTCGTTGGGTCATTTGGGTGTGCTGATTGGCTCGAATGTGAACGGTATGAACCTTTCCGAAGAGCGATTTTTCTCATTTTTTGAAGCGTGCGAAAAATTGGGTATGGCCCTGATGATCCATCCTTGGGACATGATGGGGAAGGAGCAAATGGAAAAATACTGGCTGCCTTGGTTGGTGGGCATGCCTGCCGAAACGGCCCGGGCAGCGAGTTCCATGATTTTTGGGGGCGTCCTTGAGCGGTTGCCCAATCTAAGGGTGATGTTCAGCCATGCTGGCGGGTCTTTCTTGCCAACGTTGGGTCGATTCGAACACGGGTTCAATTGTCGACCCGATTTGGTGGCGGTAGATAACGATGTCAATCCCCGGGAGTACCTCGGTAAATTTTGGATTGACAGCATCACGCACGATGCTGATTTGTTGCGTTACGTGCTCAAGTTGCAAGGCTCGAATCGGATATGCATGGGGTCGGATTACCCCTTCCCGCTCGGTGATTTGGACTTGGGCGCCTACATGCTCGACATGGGGTTGAGCGCGGAAGAATTACAAAATTTGTTTGCTGGCGCAGCGTTGGAATGGCTGGATGTGGAGGCTTCGCATTTTTCGCCGACCTAACCGTGCAACCATACGGTTTTTGGAAAGGTTAGCTTTGCGAGTGTATGCACCATGGATGCGGCTGAAATTCATATCATCGAATTGTGCAAGAAGGGAGATCCCAGTGCCCAGCGTACGGTATATGCACGTTACAGTCCCATGATGTTTTCTGTGGCCTTGAGGTATACCAACACCCGAATCGATGCAGAAGACGTATTGCAAGAATCTTGGATCAAAGTGTTTCGCCACATCAAGTCGTTTGGGGAGCATAACAGTTTCGAAGGATGGCTGAGGCGAATTGTGGTGAATACGGCCATTACTCATTACCGGCGTAATCAAAAACACCAATTTCAATTTGACATTGATGAGGTGCATGCAACCCCAAGGGATATTGAAGCGTTCAAGGAATTAGAATTTACAAAAGAAGAACTGGCATATGCCATTGAGCAGTTGCCGAAAGGATATGGAATGGTGTTTAAGATGTACGTCATTGATGGCTTCAAGCACAAGGAGATTGCCGAGGAATTGGGAATTGACTTGAATACTTCGAAGAGTCAATTGAGCCGGGCAAGGAAATACTTGCAAGAAGTCTTGTACACCATGTCGAAACGAGCAAAAAAGGAAACGGATAGCGGGTTACAGT